>JAHDEU010000016.1 GCA_020628635.1 Hellea sp.
CAATGACGGCCGGGTGATGATCTCTATCCGCCAGGTGACCAAGCTGCGCGGCGAGCCGATCGATGCGAGCTTCCTCTACACGGTCGATGCCCAAACCATGAAAGGCAAGCCGCTGGTCAAGGTCCGCTCCGGCTTCCGGCAGTTCAACGACCGCGTAGTGGACTGGCTGGAGGATGATCCCGAACACATCCTGATGCAATTCGCCGATGACGGCGAGGACCAGATGAAGCCCAGCGTGTGGCGCGTCGATGCGCGCACGGGCAACAAGGCGCTGGTCAAGCGCGCGGAACGCGACATCTATGGCTGGGTCGCGGACGCATCCGGCCAGCCCGTGGTCGGCTGGGGCCGCCGCAATGAGGGCAAGGTGGCGACCTGGCTGATCAAGGACCCCACATCCGACAAGTGGGACCGCCACGGCGACTATCCCGGCCTCGACCCGGACAGCATGAGCATCGCCGCCGTGACGGATGAGGGCCGCTCGCTGATCGTGTCCGCCTATCGCGGGCGGGACACGCTGGGCCTGCACCGCTACGACCTCACCACGCGCAGCTTCGCCGAGGCGATCTACCAGAACGACAAATACGACGTCACCGACGTGATCCTGTCCAAGGACGGCAACACCATCGTCGGCGCGAGCTTCACCGGCGAAAGCGACGAGCGCGTGCTGTTCGACGAATACGGCTCCACGCTGGAGGAGGCGATCGCGAAGTTCGGCGGCTACCAGGTCGATTTCGTGGACCGCGCGGCGGACGGCAACACGCTGATCCTGCGCGTCAGCTCGCCGTCCGATCCCGGCGTGATGATGCTCTACAGCCGCGGCGGCAAGATGACCGTTCTGGGCGACAACATGCCGGGCCTCGACGCGGATGACATGGGCGAGGTCATATCCGTCCGCTACACCGCGCGCGACGGCACCAAGATCCCGGCCTTCGTGACCGTGCCCGCCGCCATGCCGCCCGGCTCGCCGGAGGGCCTGCCCTTCATCGTGCTGCCCCATGGCGGCCCGGCCGCGCGCGACGAAAAGCGGTTCGACTATCTCGCCCAGTTCTTCGCGTCCCGTGGCTACGGCGTGCTGCAGATGAACTTCCGCGGCTCCGAAGGCTACGGCAAGAGCTTTGCCGAAGCCGGGCAGGACCGCTGGGTCACCATGCAGGACGATGTGGAGGACGGCACGCGCTGGCTGTTCGAAAAGGGCTATGCCGATCCGCAAAAGACCTGCATCGCGGGCTGGTCCTATGGCGGCTACGCGGCCTTCATGGGGGCGTCCAAGGACCCGGAGCTGTATAATTGCGTGATCGCCATTGCGGCGCTGACCGACATCCCGGACGCGATCTCCGACCTGCGCAGCTATGTGAACGGCCGCGAAATGGCCAAGCGGACCTTTGGCAATTTCATGGACGACAAGGATCTCATGCGCGCCAACAACCCGGTCGATCTGGCCGAGACCATCAAGGCCCCGGTCTTCATGGCGCATGGCACGATGGACACGGCGGTCGAGCACGACCAGTTCCGCCGCATGAAGAAGCGGCTGGAGAGGGCAGGCGCGGACGGCACCTATATGAGTTTCGAGGAGGAGGACCACTCCATCTCCAACCAAGCCAACCGCCAGAAGATGCTCAAGAGAATCGACAAGTTCCTTGCCAAGCATAACGGCCAGAGCCCCTACATGGCGAAGTAGGGCGGAAGCCTACAGTGAAAGACGCCTCACACCGGGTCGAGGCCGGGGTGGGGAATTGAAGAAAGCGCTCGCGCCGCTCAGGCCGAGCAGCTCGCCCCGCCCAGCACGCAGAACCGGGCACAGTGCGGGTGGTTGAGCGCGACCGGGCGCGTGGACTCGGCGAGTGTCCGGCCCATCTCGAATTGCGGATCGTCCCAGAGCAGGGTGCAGGCCAGCGCGACCGGAGCGCCCGCGCCCTTGCGCCGCACCACCATGCGCGAGCTGGCGCACATCATCGTGCCGGGGTCGATGGACAGGATATCCCAGCAGGCCGTGGTGATCTCGGGCACGTCGAGCCGCGCGTCCATTTCCGGGAACAGCATCAGCGCGGCGGGGTCGGACGCGTCGATGTCCCAGCCCCGTTCCGCGATCAGCGCACCGTAGCCCGCGCGGGCCTGCACTTCGCCGTCCGCGAAGGCCGCGCGTCCGGCGATGTGCGTGGTGAAACCGTGCTCGCTCAGCCAGTCCAGACCCGGCAGGGCGCGCGCAAAGGCGCCCGCGCCGCGCTCCGCGTCGTGGCCGGGCGCGCTGTGGTGGTCGAGGCTGACGCGCACCGTCATCTTGCCGGGGAAGCGGGCTTGCAGTTCTAGCAGCCCGGCCTGCACGCGCGGCCGCATCATCGGGCGCATGGCATTGGTCAGGATCAGCAGGCTGTGCCCGCGCTCCAGCGACGCTTCGCAGATGGCCAGGCAATGCGGGTTGAGGAAGGGTTCGCCGCCGGTCAGGCCGATCTCGATGGGCTCGTGCAGCTCGTCGAGAAAGGGCAGCACGTCGTCCAGCGTCAGATAGACAAGGTGGTCGGCGGTGGGACTGCTCTCGATATAGCAATTGGCGCATTCGATGTTGCAGAGCGAGCCGGTGTTGAACCAGAGGGTCTCGAACCCGCGGAAGTCCACCACCGCGCGCGGCTCGCCGGTCGCGGTGTGCGCGGGGTCGACGAACTTTTCGGGCGAAAGCGGCGGGTGGATCTGTGTCGGCACGCGCCCCGCCTAGCAGCCGTCGCGCGCGGCTGTCATGTCACGACTTCGAAACCCCGCGGACCGTCGCGCAGGCCGAAAGCCGAAGACAGCACAGTTGCGCTGAGTGCTTCGCGGATCGGGCCATGCGCGACCGCTTCGCCGTTTTTCAGAACCAGCGCGCGGTCGCAATAGCGACGCGCGAGCGGGAGGTCGTGGCAGCTGACGAGCACGGTCCGGCCTGCTTCTGCTTCGGCCCGCAGCTCTGCCATGATCTTCAGCGCGAAAGCCGGGTCTAGCGAGGCGGTGGGTTCGTCCGCGAGCAGGACGGGCGCGTCCACGGCCAGCGCCCGGCCGAGCAGCACGCGCGCCTGCTGCCCACCCGACAGCGTGCCGAAGCGCGCATCCATGAGGCCCGTCAGCGCAAGGCGCCTTGCAACCGCCTCGATACGGTCACTGCCGTCCGCGCCGCCATAGGGGTGGCGGCCGAGCGCGAGCACGTCGCGCACGGTTGCGAGACCCGGTCCGATGCGGTCCTGCGCGAGAAAGGCGATGCGGCGCGCGCGCTCCATGCGGGACAGCGAGCGGGCCGCGTCGGCTCCGATTTGCAGGCCCTCGACCTCACCCGGCCCCGCCTTGATCAGCGCGCGCATCAGGCTCGACTTGCCCGAGCCGTTCGCGCCGAGCAGGGCGGTGACCTGTCCGGCCGGGAAGCTGTGCGCGCCGAGCGACACGGCGGTCTTGCGGCCATAGGTGACGCGCGCGGACTGGAAGGACAGGCCCTTGACGGAGGGGCCGCTCACGAGCTGCGCCCCACGGCAAGGTAGAGAAAGAACGGCACGCCGATCAGCGCGGTGACGATGCCGAGATAGAGCGGCTGCCCCGGCCCGGCGAGCAGGCGCGCGCCCGTGTCCGTGACCAGCAGGAAGAGCGCGCCCGCCGCCGCGCTGCGCAGCACCAGCGTCGCCGGATCGGGCCCGGTGAGCCGGCGCACCATATGCGGCACGAACAGGCCCACAAAGCCGATCGCGCCCGCAACGGCCACGCCCGCGCCGACGCACAGCGCCGTGCCGACGACAACCAACGCCTGCAGCTTCGCCAGATCGACGCCCATGCTGCGCGCGACATCCTCGCCCAGCCCGAGCGCGCGAAGGCCCCGGCCGGAGATCGCCAGCAGCGCGATGCCGAGCCCCGTCAGCGGCAAAAGCGTCAGGAGCGCGGGCCGGTCGATGCCGTCGAGGCTCCCCATCAGCCAGTAGGTCAGCTCCGACAGCGCCCAGGGGTTGGGCGCGAGGTTCATGGCGAGCCCGGTCAGGGCAGTCGCCAGCGCGCCCACGCCTATGCCTGCCAGGATCAGCCCGCCCGCGCCGATCCTGCGCCAGGCCAGCGCGGCCGTGACGCTCGCGCCCAGCGTCGCGCCGAGCAGGGCGGCTGGCACGATCCAAACGGACTGATTGAAATAAAGCGCGATGACGGCTCCCAGCGCGGCACAGGCCGAGAAGCCGAGCAGGCCCGGCGCGGCCAGATCATTGCGCGTGAACCCCTGCAGCGCCGCGCCCGATGCGCCCAGCCCCGCCCCGACGCCGAGCGCACCCAGCGTGCGCGGCAGCCGGATGCCCTGCATGATGGCGACGGTGTCGGCGTCGCCGCGACCCCTTATTCCGCCCAGCACCTCGGACAGTGACAACTGCGCCGGACCCACCAGCAGCGAGGCCAAGGCACCGAGCAGCAGCAGGGCGGCGAGCGGCAGTGCGGCGCGCAGGCTCATTGCGCCTCCACCCAATCTTCCACGCCGCCCTGCATGATGCGTGTGGCCTCGACCAGACCCGGCCCGGCGCAGGGCCAGAGCTTTCCCGGCACGTCGATGCGCGGGCGGGCGCTGATGTAGTCGCGCAGCGCGGCATGCCGCACGGCGCGGTCGCCGACACCCGCATAGTCCGAGCCGAAAAAGGAAGTGACTACGATGTCGGGCTGGAGGCTCAAAATGCGTTCGGGCGTCAGCGTCTGCCACGACCCGGTCTCGATCACGTTGACCCCGCCGGCGCGCACCATTGCGCGGCCGACATAGCTGTCCGGCCCCGTCGTGCCGCCCCCGCGCGACAGGTAGAGCAGGCGCGGCGCGGGCCCAGCTGCGGGTTCTGGTCCGCGCCTTGCCGGTGACGACACGCTCTCGATCTCGGCCAGCACCGTTTGCGCGCTCACACCCGCCCAATCGGCCACGCGCCGCAACTCCTCCGCCACGTCGCCGAGGTCGTCCGCAAAACCCAGGGTCAGCCCTGCGCCTTGGCCCGGCGCGGCACGCCCCAGCCCCGGGCCCCGCAGCAGTTTCGCGCCGGGTCGTTCGCGCCTGAAGGCGGCCAGCGTTTCGCGGCTCTCCCACAGTCCGGGCATGGCCTGCGCCGGCGCTGTCGAAAGCGGCGTGCCCGCCTGCCACGATAGTGCCG
Source organism: Hellea sp. (assembly GCA_020628635.1). Classification (GTDB taxonomy): domain Bacteria; phylum Pseudomonadota; class Alphaproteobacteria; order Caulobacterales; family Maricaulaceae; genus Litorimonas. Next base: position 5,118 of record JAHDEU010000016.1, read on the forward strand.
CGATGCGTTCCCGGGGCACGAGCGCCAGCAGGTAGCTGTCCGCGCATAGCGAGGTGGAGGCGAAGACCGGGGCTTGCGGAGCGGCATCCGGGACAGCAGGCGACATGGCGGGCGCGCCGCGCGTGCAACCAGCCAGTACGGCGGTGACTGCGATGATCCTCACGCTTTGCCGCAAAACCGCCTCTATCTCTTGCTTCCCGCTAAGGGCGCGAGGCTTAAGGCCTTGAGCCGCAAAGGCAATTCCTTACTGAATTGTAAAGCGTTAACGACCTGCGTTGGGCTTTCGTTCAGGCGCGATGTGCCACAACGTCGGACTGAGGAATGAAGCGCTTGTGATTGGACCGGCTCTTGCACACGCGTTAGCGATGTGCAGGGGTTCTCCGGCCAAAGGCGCAAGACAGGCGTCCGGACAGGGTGGGCGCCGAATGGAAGTGGCGGGCAACCGCTGCAATGGGAGACACAATGTTCAAGCCGTACAACTTCGATTTCAACAGCGATGCCTTCGGGGGCTCCGACAGCCTTTTGCTGCAAACCTCGAGCCTGTCGCCCTTTCCGGTGCTGACACTCGACTTCGCCGATGATTTCGACACCGTGTCCGATCTGTCTGGCTTTGCCGGCGGCATCGAGATTTCGGGCGGCGCGCAGCCGGTTCCGGCCGTGATCCCCACCAGCCAGTTCGCCCAGGCGCTCGCGCTGGCCGCGGGCATCGCCGCCGCCGAAGTCGCGGCCGCGCAGGTCGGCATCGACTACCACCAGGGCGGCTGCGGTTGCGGCCACACCCATGCGGGCGAGGTCGACAAGGGCGCGATCGCTGAAATGGCGGCCATGATCCAGTCCGCGCTTGATCTCGGCGTGACGGATCTGGATGGGTTGATCGACGCCGTCGCCGAGATGAGCGGAGCGAGCGCGTCTTCCGTGAAGGACCATCTCGACACGGTCGCCGCGGAATATGCGGGCGATCCGGAAAATGAGGGCTCCCAGGACCTGCCCGCCGACACGTCGACCACGGGCGTGCTGGAAGTGGGCGGCTCCGTGACGGGCACGCGTGATAACGGAACCGACGAGGACTGGTTCGCCGTGGAGCTCGAAGCGGGCGTGGAATACATCTTCTTCATGCTGCGCGCGGGCGAGAACCCGCACCAGGATCCGTTCCTGTATCTCTATGACAGCGCGGGCACATTGCTCGATGAGAACGACGACATCGACAATGATGGAGACGGCCAGGGCGACAACCGCAATTCTTCCATCTATTTCACCCCGTCCGAGAGCGGCACCTATTATCTCGGCGCGTCCGGCTTCAATGTGTTCGCCGGCGACTACGAGATCTTCGCCGAGCGTTCCGATGAGCGTCCCGACTTCACCCTGGAAGAAAGCGCCTTCTTCCTCACGGACCAATTCTCCAACCGACGCACATTCGATCCGACCACGACCGAACTGACCTATGACATCTCCACCATCGAGGAGGGCGCGCAGAATCTCGCCCTGATCGCCATGGAGCTGTGGTCGGACGCGTCCGGCATCACCTTCCGCGCCGCCGAGGAGGGCGAAGTCGTCAACATCCGCTATGACGACGACGTGCAGCCCAACCTCACCGCCTTTGCCGAAACGCTGTCGGTGGGCGCCGACGGCTTCAAGGAAACCACGCGCATCGTCATCCCGACCAACTGGGAGTTGATCGGCTTCGAGCCGGACTACAACCTCAACTCCTACCGCTTCTCGACCTATCTCCACGAGATCGGCCATGTGCTCGGCCTCGGCCATAGCGGCCCCTACAATGGCACGTCGTCCGATCCCGCCACGGGGCGGAGCTTCCACCTGTTCAACCAGGATGCGTGGAACTACTCCATCATGAGCTACCGCGACCAGTCGGAAGCGGGCACGGGCACGTTCCGCGAAACGACCGGCCTGCTGATGGTGGACTACATCGCCATCCAGTCGATCTACGGCGCCAATCTGGAAACCCGCACGGGCGACAGCACCTATGGTTTCAACACGACCGAGGCCGGCTCGGTCTACGACTTCCAGACGCAATATGTGGACGAGGGCTTCATGGCTCCGTCGCTCGCCATCTATGATGCGGGCGGGATCGATACGCTGGACGCGTCGGGCTACAACACCAACCAGACCATCAACCTCAATGGCGGCACGTTCAGCTCCATCGGCGACAACACCCGCACCTCCGACTTCCAGGACGCGCTGGTCAACAACATCTCCATCGACGTCAACACGGTGATCGAAAACGCGGTCACCGGCCTCGGTGCGGACACGCTGATCGGCAATGCGGCCGACAACGTGCTCAATGGCGGCGGCGGGGGCGGCGACACCTATGAGGGTGGTGCCGGCACCGACACGGTGATCCTGTCGGGCGCGCGCGACAGCTACACGGTGTCCCGCGAAACCATCGACGGCGTCGAATTCGCCGTGCTGACCCAGGACGGCTTCTCCGACCGGATCCGCCTCGACGATGTGGAGCTGATCAAGTTCGGCGACGACGCACCGATCCTGCTGGCCTCGCTGTTTGGCGTGGCCTTCAGCGAGGGCGCGGACACGGTCGAGGGAACGGACGGCGACGACATCTATCTCGCTCTGGGCGGGGACGACACCGTGTCGGGCCTCGGCGGCGACGACGCGCTCTATGGCCAGGCCGGCTCGGACACGCTCAATGGCGGTGCCGGCGACGACCTGCTGGTGGGCGACAACGCCTACAGCCTGGCCGTGGGCGGGATCGGCGGCATCGAGGGCGAGGTCTACCGCGCCTACCAGGCCGTGTTCGGACGCGACCCGGACGAGGGCGGCTATGACGCCAATGTCAACGCGGTGCGGCTGGGCCAGTTCACCACGCTGCAAATGCTCGAAGGCTTCACCGAGAGCCCGGAATTCGTGGCGACCTATGGCGAGCTCAGCAATGCCGAATTCGTCAACCTGCTCTATGTCAACGTGCTGCCGGGCAATAATGACGCGGTCGGCCGCGCCGCCTTCACGGCGGAACTGGATGCGGGCACCCAGACGCGCGCCCAGGTCGTGCAGACTTTCGCCAACTCGCAGGAGTTCATCAACAACACCGCACCGGGCCAGAGCGCCTTTGTGGAGAACGTGGCCATCGACCCGGTCGGCGCGCAGGTCTACCGCCTCTATACCGGCGTGCTGGGCCGCCAGCCCGATGCGGCCGGTTTCGAGCTGTTCACCGGCGCGCTGCAGGTCGGCGCGCTCACGGTGGACGTCGTGGTGGGCGAATTCGTCGGATCGGCCGAGTTCGCCAGCGTTTACGGCGAGCTGACCAATGCCGAGTTCATCGAGCTGCTCTACGACAATGTCCTGCCGGGCAATGAGGACCCGAACGGCCGCGCCGCCTTCACGGCGGAACTGGATGCGGGCAATGCGACCCGCGCCGAGGTGGTGCTCGATTTCGTCAACTCGTTCGACTACCGCTCGCGCACGGCGGACGATCTGGAAAGCTTCCTGACCTCCTACAATGACGGACTGGCCTCGGCGCGCGACACGCTGATCGCGGGCACAGGCAATGACATGCTGCTGGGCGGCGAGGGGGCGGACACCTTCTCCTTCACCGACGGCGTGATCGGCGTGAACACGATCATGGACTTCACCAGCGGCGTGGACGTCATCGACCTGTCCGGCACGGGATTGTTCGCGAATTTCGACGCCCTGCTCGCGGCCGCCTCCCAGGTCGGCGCGGACACGGTGATCCAAACCACCAACCAGCAGAGCATCGTGCTGTCCAACGTCCTGCTCGACACGCTGTCGGGCGAGGACTTCATCTTCGGCACGGCGACGGCGACGGCGGCGGAAAAGCCGTCCGACGCTCCGGTCGTGTCCGAACTGCCAGGCGCAGGCGTGGAACCGCTCGCGCTGGAGGGCGATTTCGAGACCGGTCCGTCCGTGCTGGACGCGCTCGCCACGATGGACCAGGTCGCTTTCGAGGTGGCCCCGGTCGGCCCCGACGCCGAATGGCTGCAAAGCCTCGCCGATCTGGGCATGTTCGACATCGCCTAGGCGGCCGGCAACGCTCCGCCTGCGTCGCGCTCCAGATCGGACAGCGCGGCGCGCAGCGGCTCCAGCCGCTCATCGCTGCAGAACAGGGCGCGCGCCGCATCGGCGCGCGCCTTTTTAGTGGGCAGCCAGCGCGCATCCGTGCCGCGTTTGATCGCCGCCAACGCGTCGGCCGCCGCGTCCATGTCAGGCTCCGCCCAAACGCCGCCGCGATAGATGCGCTGCGGGTCGCGCACGGGCACGCGCGCGCTCGGCACCGCCACGCAGGCACCGGGCACATGCAGCGTGCGCGTGGTGGGCTCGCGGCTCATCACCACGGGCGTTCCCATCAGCATGGCCTCCACCAGCGTCAGCCCGTAGCCCTCGCCGCGGTGCAGCGACAGCAGGGCGTCGGACCGACCGATCAGCTCCAGCAGGCGGTCGAACTCCAGCGCCTCTTCCATCAGCACGGTTGCCGGCGTGTCCAGCTGCGCCCTTAGGCCGTGGCGGCGCGGAAGGTTGGACAGCTTCAGTGTCAGGCGCGCGGACGGGTCATGGCCGAAGGCGGCGCGGAAGGACTGGATCGCGCCGCCGACATTCTTGCGCGCCAGCGACGAATTGTAGTCCGCCATGACCAGTACGTCGAACACGCCGTCCGGGCGCTCCCCCGGCACGGACAACGGCGCGTGGCGGTAGGGCACGAGCCGGGCGGACACGGCGATGGAGGCCAGCGCATTGCGGCTTGCCGGGCTCGGGCTCCAGATCTGGTGGAAGAGCGGCGCGTAGTCGGCCCAGCGCGCGGGCGCGGGGTCCAGCTCGTACAGCCACACGCCGATGCGCGGGCGCTCGGCGAGGCGTGGCGGCTGGAGTGCAGCCATGACCTCGGCGGCCTCCACGGGGTTCAGGTGGAAGACCACCGGCCCGCGCCCCGGATCGCGATCGAAGCTGTCCGGATCGGCCCGGCCCCGCAGATGCGGCGTGGCATCGACGCGAAACACCTTGCGCCCGATCCGCTCCAGCCCGTTCGCGGTCAGCCGCCCCGCCTCGCCCAGCCCCGTGCTGGACGAGAACAGGCCATATACCGTGACCGGGTCGTCGGTTGCGGCCGTGGCCGGGCGTCCGGCGAGTCCGCGCAGCTGCGACAGGCGCTGGTGGGCGCGCAGCTCTGCCTTGGCGCGTGACCAGACAGGGCGTCTCATGCGGCGGGGCCGCGCGTGGGAGAAGTGTGAGTGATGATGGCAGCCCGGCATCGGTGGTGAAGGCCTGATGGATAGGCGCGCGCGGCAGGGCTGACAACCGCCCGGGCTCGCGCGGCCCGGACGTGCTCAACACAAACAGGGGCCGCCCGCCCAATGGGTGATGTGCAGGACGGCGCGCGCGCGCGGTTGCGCGCCCGGGCGCGCGCGGCTAGCTCCAAAGCACGATGAACCCGGCTGTCGATCCACTCTCCACCGCGGACGCCGCGCATGACGCGCGGCCCTTCCGCAGCCACGCCCAGAACTTCGAGGACGTGGTGCTCTGGAATGCGCTGCGCGATGTCCACCGCGGGACCTATGTCGATATCGGGGCCTATGATCCGCTGTCCGATTCCGTTTCCGCCGGCTTCGGTGCGCGCGGCTGGTCGGGGCTGTCGGTCGATCCGCTGCCGGGGCTGGCGGAGCGTTACGCGCGCGAGCGACCGGACACGGAATTCCTGCAGGCGGCCGTGTCGGACCGCTCCGGCCCGCTCATGCTGGCGGTCGTGGACGGCACGGGCCAGAGCGCGATCGGCGGGCCGTCGCAATCCCGCGTGGAAGTCCCGGCGACCTCGCTGGCGCGCGTGCTCGACAAGGCGACGGAACACGGCGCGCGCGACGTCCATTGGCTGAAGATCGACGTGGAGGGCCACGAGCACAACGTCATCGACAGCTGGGGAGAACAGCCCGCCCGTCCCTGGGTGATGTGCGTGGAATGGGACCGAAGCGGCCTGGAACCGGGCAGCGTGCCCGACCATCCGAGCTGGCATGCCGGTCTCACCTTGCGGGGCTATGAGCTGATCCGCGACGACGGCATCAACCGTTTCTACTGCCATGAAAACCAGCCCGAACACCGGCGCGAGGGCTTGCGCCGCGTGCCGGGGCTGAATGACGGCTTCCTGATCACGCAACACTCCGGCCTGTCCGAACTGCCCGCACAGCTCGACAGCCTGCGTGCGGAGCGCGACTCGCTGAACCAGAGCGTGGAGCGGCTGGACGCGTTCGTGGCCACGCAGAAATTCGCCATCGATGCGGGCAATGAAGCCCAGGGCCATCTCCACGCTGCCATCCGGGGCCGCGACGAGGAGCTGGCAGGCTTGCGCGACAGCGAGGCCGCTTTGCGGGTCCAGCTGGAACAGGCGTGGGAGACACGCGACGCGCTGCATGCCGAGAACACCCGGATGCAGGCGGAGTTGAAGGCGAAGGGCGGAACTCCGATGACGGCCACGGCCCGGGATCTCGCCGCTGCCCACGCGCGCGCGGAGCGCCTGCGCGCACGGCTGGCGCTTGCCGAGGACGCCCATGCCGCGGCCATGGACACCATGACCCACGGCGAGCCGGCGGACCGCGAGCGCATCGCGGATCTGGAGCGCCAGCTCGACCACATGCACCGCGCGCACGACTCTGAGCGCGAACATGCCGCCGGATTGCAGCTCCATGTCGATGCGCTGCGCGCGCGCGAGGAGCATCTCGTGGAGGAAGTCGCGCGGTTCGAGGGTGAGCGCGACCGCCTGCTCGGCTCGACGAGTTGGCGCGTCACGCGCCCGCTGCGTGCCACCATCACCGGCGTGAAGACGCCTGTCCGGGCCGCGCGCCGCCTGCGTGCCGGTCTTTCGCGTCCCGCGCCCACGCCCGGCAATCCGAACCCGTCGCGGCTGGGCGCAATCAAGGGCGGCCTGCTCGACTGGGCGGCCGTGCATTGGCGCCGCGACTACAAGCTGCTGCGGCCGCTGCGCATGTTCGTGCTGCGCCGGCCCGCCCTGGGCCGCCGGCTTGCCATGCGGCCAGACCATTGGGACGACAGCTACAAGGAGACAGATCCGTTCGATCCCGATCCCGAACAGACCCAGGCCGTGATCGCGCTGCAACGCGCCCAGGACCCCAACCCCAACCGCTACCGGGGCGAAGACGGCCCGCAGCGCCCGCGCTCCACGCTGTTCGCACCGCTATCCGACACACGCAGCCTGACCCGCGAGATCAAGCGCGCCCAGAAGGCCCGCAGGTAGAGCCATGAGTTCCGAGACAATGCCCGAGCAGACGGAACTGCTGAGCCTGCCTCCGCGCCCGATCCGCGTCTGGATCGATGGCCAGTGCTTTCAGAGCGCCTCACGCCTGCGCGGGATCGGCCGGGCCGTGCTGGAAACCATCAGCTTTCTCAAGGCCAACCACCCGGAGCTCGACCTGCACCTGTCGCTCAACGCGGCCATGGTGGACGAAGCGCTGACGGCCCGCCGCCTGCTGGGCCCGCTGCTGGGCCAGGACCGCATCCATATCTGGGAAGGGCTGGTGGACCGGCCCGAAAGCCAGGCGGGCTATTCGGACCTGACCCGCGCCACCGAAGCCGTGCTGGCCCATCATGTGAGAAGCCTCGGGCCGGATGTGGTGTGGAGCCCGTCGCTGTTCGAGGGCGCGCATCAGCGGTTTGTCTCGCTGGTCGATCCAACGGAGCTCGGCGTGCCGTCCGTGGTCACCTTCCACGATGCCATCCCCTACCGTTTCCGCGACCGATATCTGGGCGATGTCCGTTCGCGCGATGCCTATATGCGCCATCTCGACGGGCTGGGGCGCTACACGCTGGCGCTGGCGGTCTCCGAATTCGCGGCGGCCGAGATGCGCGACATCCACCCGCATGTGCCGGTCGTGACCGTCTCCTCGGGCCTGTCGCGCGGTTTCCAGCAGATCGTGGACGAGGTGCAGTCGGCCCGCCGCGCCGCGCGGCCCGCGCGCGACCATCACCAGCTGCTCTATGTGGGCGGGCTGGACTGGCGCAAGAATGTGCGGGTCGTCATCGACGCGCTCGCCCGCCTGCGCGGCGCGGACGGCGATTGGCGCACGCCCAAGCCGGTGCGGCTGCGGCTCGTCGGAGACCAGCCAGGGCCGGATGTGGAACAGCTCATGGCCCGCGCGTCCGAGCTCGGCGTGGACGACCTGCTCGATTTCGACGGTTTCACCACGGATGCGGGACTGATCACGTCGTACCAGGATTGCGATCTCGCCGTGCAGCCGTCGATCATGGAAGGGTTCGGACTGACCGCGTTGGAGGCCATGCGCGCGGGCGCGCCGTTGATCGCGGCCAGAGCCGGCGCGCTGCCCGAGGTCGTCGGAGACGCCGCCCTGCTGTTCGACCCCATGGATGCCGGAGAACTCGCGGACGGCATTGCGCGCGTGCTGACGGACCCGGATTTCGCGGACGACCTGCGCCGCCGCGGCCGGGCGCGCTGCGATGTGTTCGACTGGGAAGTCACGGCCGCCCGCGTCGCCAAGGCCATTACCGGTGTTGCGGGCCTTCGCCGCAACAGCCCGCCGGAGCCAGCGGCCGCCCGCGCGCGCACCATGGCCCTGCTGCCCAGACTCGACAAGCGCGTCGTCGCGCCCGACCGGCTGGCCGCGCATCTGGTGGCGGCCGAAGTGCCGCAACACCACGCGCCGCGCCTTTTCATCGACGTCACCTCCACGCTCTACGCCAATCACGGCACGGGCATCCAGCGCGTCGTGACCCGCATCGCGCGCGAGGCGTGCGCGCTCTATCCCAATGCGCAGCTGGTCATCTGCGACAGCGACAACGGCATGGAAGCCGCCACGATCGACGCGCGTGGCCGCCTGCGCACGACGAAGCGCCTGACGCGCGAGCGCATCTTTCCAAGAGCCGGCGACACCGTGCTGCTGCTCGACAGCTCCTGGACCTGGCACCAGTCCTTCGAGATCGTGATGCGCGACGCGCGACTGCGCGGGGCGCAAGTGATCAGCGTGCTCTACGACCTCGTGCCGATCGCCACGCCCGCCTTTTGCGACGACGGCATGCCCGTCGTGTTCGAGCGCTGGCTGCGCGCGGCGCTGCGCTATTCCGACGGCTTCATGTGCATCAGCGAGGCGACCGCGCTGGCCTTCCGAGACATGCTGGTGAGCCTGAGACATCCTCACGCGGTGAAGATCGGCCACTGGATGCTCGGCTCCGACTTCGACGACGACACGCCGATAACGTCCGGCGAGCACGACCCGAAACGCTTTCTGTCCGTCGCCACGCTGGAGCCGCGCAAGGGCCATGCGGACATCGTGGAGGCCTTCCAGACACTCTGGGCCGACGGCGTGGACGCGCACCTCACATTCGTCGGCCGTCCCGGCTGGGGCACGACGGCGCTGCAGGCGTCCTTGCGCGAGCTGGAGGCGACCGAGCCGCGCTTCCAGTGGATCAGCGACGCCGACGATGCACGGCTGGCTACTGAATATGCGCGCGCCGGGACACTGATCGCGGCGAGCTATGCGGAAGGCTTCGGCCTGCCGCTGATCGAGGCGGCGCGCCATGGCTGCGCGGTGATCGCGCGCGACATCGAGGTCTTCCGCGAGGTCGAGCCTGGCTTCACGCGCTTCTTCGGCGATGTGGACGGGCTGGTGCGGCATGTGCGCGAGACAGTGGAGACCGGAACGCTGCGTCCCGGCCACACATCGCACCTGCTGTCCTGGACGCAGTCGGCCGCGCTGCTGGTCGGTCGGATCATGGACGGCGAGTTCGCGACCTCCTACGCGCCCACCGATCCGCAGCCCTTCCTGGCGCAGAGCGACAACGGGCAGGAGCGCATGGCCGGACCAATGGAGGCGGACGACATCTCCGTCTCGCTCGACGTGCTGCCCGCCCATATCGACGCGCCCCAAGCCGGACACCGCCGCTTCGCGGTCAGGCTGACCAATACGGGCGAGCACGCGCTGTTCTCGCGCGGACGTCTGCTTGGCGATCATGCCGTGGCGCTGTCCTATCTGACATTCGACAACCGGGGCGAGTTGCGCCCGCTCGACCCGCCGCGCTCCAGGATCGCCTTCGGGCTGGGGCCGGGCCAGAGCACGATCCTGCCCGTGGACCTGTCCGAAGACATGGTCGGCAATCCCAACATCGATGTGGAGTTCGCAGTGGTCCAGGAGGGCGTGGCGTGGTGGCCGCAGCGCGCCCCGCTCGACAAGGCGGCGCATGGTTTGAAGGCAGACGAGACATGAAACGACTGCTGTTTGTCGCTGCGCTCATCATG
>JAHDEU010000017.1 GCA_020628635.1 Hellea sp.
GTGGACGCATCCCCCGCCACCGGGCCATGGGCTCGCCGGTCAAGCCGGCGAGAGGTGAGATATTTAGAAGTTGGAGAGACTCTCAAAAATTAAAATAATTCGCCTCAGGCCGACTTGATCGGCCTGTTCATGGCCCGGTCTCGCAACGGTGGAGATGGTCGCGCTGCGCGCGGCTCTCTTGTTATGTCCCCTCCCGCACCACCAGCCGCGCTCCAACGTGTGCTTCCCCACACGCGCTTGACAATGTGACAACCGTCACATACACCTTGCGACATATGTCACATCCATCCGATTCCGAGCTCGCCATCCTGAAGTCCCTTTGGGCGTCCGCGCCGCAATCCGCACGCAGCCTGCATGACGGGCCGGGGGCGTCCTTGGGGTGGTCGTTGTCGTCCACGCGCACGACCTTGGCGCGGATGGTGGCCAAGGGGCTCTTGGTGGAAACCAAGCTGGACGGCGTGCGGGCCTATGGTCCGGCGCGGTCCAAGCCTGCCGTCATGGCGGGGTTGATGCGGCGGTTCCTGAGCCGCGTCATGGAGATCGACGGGCCGCTGCCGACCAGCGCTTTCACCGGCTCCGCCGTGCTGGACGCCGACGAGTTGGCAGAAATCGAGGCGCTATTGGCGGAAGCCGATGACACAGCCGACGGAGAGAAGACGTGAGCGCGTTGGTCGCGGCGCAGCTCTGGCTGCTGGGGCTGGGGCTTTGGGCAAGATCGCGGGATTACACTCCCGGCGGCTGGCTCGCGCTGATCGCGGCGGGGCTGGCCCCGACGGCGGCGGTCGCCGTGCTGGCGCTGCAGCCGGATATGGGGGCGAGCGTGGTGAGCGCCCTGCCCGCGCCGTTGCAGGCCGCGCCGCCGACCGCGATCCGCGAGGCCGTGTCGTTTCCGCCCGCGCCCGACCTAATGCGCATGGCTGCGCTGCTCTACGCGGCCGTCGCGGCCCTGCTCATCCTGCGCCTGGCTTTGCGCACGCGCGCCCTGCACCGCCTGCCCGCGCGAGAGGTGGAGCCCGGCGTACATCTGAGCCAGACCCATCTGCCGCCCTTCGCGCTGGGCTGGCCGCGGCCGCGCGTCGTGGTGGCCGAGCCGCTCTGGGAAGGCCTGTCCACGCCTGAGCGCGCCATGCTGCTCGCCCATGAGCGCTCGCACCTCTCGCGGCGTGATCCGGAAACCACGCTGGCCCTGCTCACTCTGCAGGCCGTGTTCTGGGTCAATCCCGGCCTGCGCGTGATGGTGTCGGGTTGGCGGCGCGCGGTCGAGATCCGCGCCGACCGCGCGGCGCTCACGGACCATTCCCCGCGCGACTACGCCGCGCTCTTCGCGCGCCTCGCCAGATCGAGCGCGCCCCTTCCCGTTCCCACCGCCTGCGCCAAAGGAGACATGACCATGCGCCTGAAGACCATACTCGACGACACCGCCGCCGCGCGCCGAATGCCCGTCGCGGCCCTCTTGCTGGGCGGCGTGATGTCGCTCGGAACGATCGCGGCGGCCGCCGAACGCGCGGAGCCTGTACCCATCAAGCGCGTGCCGCCCTACATGCCCAAGACCTGCCCCGGGCTGACTTTCGACAAGGGGTTCGACCTGGAGATCATGGCGGACAGCATGACCCATGACGAGGCCGACGGCAGCTATCGCGGCCAGGGCAATGTGCAGGCCAATGTCGGACAGGTGGATTTGCGCTTCGACGTGGACGCGGACGGCGTGCCGCAGAACATCGCGGTCACGTCCGCCAATAATGACTGCTTCCGCAAGCCGTCCATCGGGTCCGTGCGGCAATGGCGCTTCCCAGCTGGTGCGCCGGCGCGCGGCGTGGAGAGCCGGATCCGCTTCGTGCTGACCTTCGAGGACGGAGAGGACATCGAGCAGAGGCTGGAGAGCTTCACGGGCGGTTAGTCCCGACCGCTTTCCCGCCTCACTCTTGTTCCCAGGCAAGAGACGGGGCGGACCCGGCTGTTTCACTAATTCGTGATGACGGAACGGCCGGGTTTGCCCCGCATTAAACTTCGGACTGCGACATTCTGACCGGAGCTGGGACCTGTCTATGCCGACACACACGCTGCACCCGCGCGCCGAAGGACTGTTCGTGAAAACGGTCCGCTGGCTGGAAGTGGTGTTGCTGGTGCTGTCGGGACTGGCGTTGGTTGTGGGTGGGTTCGAGCTGCTGCGCCATGGCGGGCACGCGATCTATCTGCTGTTCGGGCTGGGCTTCATCGTGTCCGCCGTGCTGCTGGCCAGGCGTTCCGTCTGGGGCGCGGTGTTGCTCGCCGTCATCGCCGTCGTGGCCATGGTCTGGGCGCTGGTCGAAGCCGACGGCAATCGCTGGGCGCTGATCCCGCGCCTCGGCATGCCGATCGGGTTTGCAGCAGTCGCCCTGCTGCTGATGCCGTGGCTGGAGGGCGTGCGCCGCCGCGTGTCGTGGGGCAGCGCCGCCGCCCTGCTGGGCGTGACGGCCGTGCTGCCGATGCTGCTGCCGGACAACTCCACCACCCATGACGCGCTGCTGGCCGAGGCCGCCGCCCGCGCGCCCGACGTGCCCATCCCCGCCAACACGCTGGACGCCGACTGGCCCGCTTACGGCGGCACGACCGGCTCGCGCCGCTTCACGACGCTGGCCGCGATCACGCCGGAGAATGTCGCGGAGCTCGACCGCGCCTGGGTGTTCAACACGGGAAGTCTGCCGGAGAATGTCGTCGGCGGCACGAATAAGCAGAAGCAGAAATTCGCGGCCGAAACGACACCGCTCAAGATCAACGACCACCTCTATCTCTGCACGGCGCTGAACCAGGTCATCGCGCTGGACCCCGGCACAGGCGCGCAGCGCTGGCGCTATGATCCGAAGGTCGATCCGGCCTTCATCCCCTATTCCGCCGCCTGCCGGGGCGTCAGCTATCACGAGAGCGCGCCTGCGATCGATCCCGGCGTGGCCAGTCCGATCTCCGTCATCGAGAAGAACCGGCTGGACGAAACGCTCGACGTCGAGACGACCGTCGAGCGACCGAACGCCGCCTGCGCCCAGCGCATCATCGCGCCGACGCTGGACGGGCGCATCCTCGCGCTGGACGCCAATAGCGGCCTGCCCTGCAAAGGCTTCGGGCTGAACGGGGAGATCGATATCACGGACGGCATGGGCGACGTGCTGCCCGGCATGGTCGCGATCACCAGCCCGCTGATCATCGTCAACGGCGTCATCGTGACCAATCATCAGGTCAAGGACAATGTCGACATCGACGCGCCGTCGGGCGTGATCCAGGGCTTTGACGTCACCACCGGAGAGCTCGTCTGGGCGTGGGACATGGACCGGCCCGACCGGGTGGGCCGCCCCGTCGCGCCGGACGAGTACACGCGCGGCACGCCCAACAGCTGGACCATCGCCTCTGCCGATCCGGAGCTGGGCCTCGTCTACATCCCGATGGGCAACAGCGCGGGCGACTACATCTCCTATGAGCGCTCGGAGGCGGAACGGCGCTACGGCACGGCGCTGGTCGCGCTGGACGTTGCGACCGGCCGTCCGCGCTGGCACTTCCAGACCGTGCACAACGATGTCTGGGACTATGATCTGGGCAGCCAGGCGAGCCTGATCGACTTCCCGACCGACGCGGGTCCGGTCCCTGCGCTGATCCTGCCGTCAAAGCAGGGCGACATGTTCGTGCTGGACCGCGCGACCGGAAAGCCGCTGGTGGACGTCGAGGAGCGCGCCGTGCCGCAAGGCGGCGTGGAACCGCAGCTGCGCTCACCGACGCAGCCCTTCTCGACCTATCACACGGTGGCGCAGCCGAAGATGGAGCCGCGCGACATGTGGGGCATGACACTGCTCGACCAGCTCTGGTGCCGCCGCCAGTTCCAGCGCGCCAGCTATGAGGGCATCTACACGCCTCCGACAGCCAAGCAGCCCTGGATCCAGTATCCCGGCTATAATGGTGGCTCGGATTGGGGCGGTATCGCGATCGATCCGGTGCGCGGGCTGATCATCACCAACTATAACGACCTGCCCAACTATAACCGCCTGCTGACCAAGGACCGCGAGATCAGCGGCGGCGGCGGCGGCGAGATGGGCCCGATGAAGGGCGCCGTCTACGGCATCAGCGTCAATGCGGGTTTCCGCAACAAAGCCACCGAGCTGATCTGCAAGGAGCCTCCCTATGGCGGCATCCGCGCGGTCGACGTGGCGAGCGGCGAAACGGTCTGGGACCGCCCGCTCGGCTCGGCCCGCGCCAATGGCCCCTGGGGGATCCCGTCCAAGCTGCCAGCACGCATCGGCACGCCCAACAATGGCGGTTCCGTGCTGACCGGCTCCGGCCTGACCTTCATCGCCGCCGCCACCGACAACCGCCTGACGGCCATCGAGACCGCAACGGGCGAGGAGCTGTGGTCCGATGTGCTGCCCGGCGGCGGCCAGGCCAACCCGATGAGCTACGAGCATGAGGGCCGCCAATATGTGCTGATCATGGCCGGTGGCCACCACTTCATGCGCACCCCGATAAGCGACGCCCTCGTCGCCTATGCCCTTCCGGAACGGCCCTAGGCCCGACCGGATCACACCCTGACACAAAGGACCAAACCATGGGTAAAATCGCAAAATATGTCGGCTGGGCGCTGGCGCTCTTCATGATCATGATGGGGGTGATGAAGTTCCTGCCGGACACGCCGCCCATCTTCCAGATCATCGAGAACAATACCGGTATCGGGGTGATCAACCCGGCTTTCAAATACCTTACCGGCGTGCTGGAGATCGTCGCCGGACTGCTGCTGTTTGTCCGCACGCGGCAAGGTGCTCTGCTGAGCCTGCTCATCATCGGCGGGGCGATCGCGTCCCACCTGACCGTGCTGGGCATCAATACGCCGACCGGCCCGGAGATCACGTCGGAGAAAAGCCCCATGCTCTTCGTCATGGCCGTGGTGAGCTTCTTTGTCGCCGCATTCGTCTGGTGGGGCTCGCGCGAGCCCGACATGGTGATCGCCGCGAGCTAGCCCCGCCCCTCGCCGTTCCGAGCCCGCCACGCTCGCCACAGCCCCCACAGGCTGATGGCGAGCCAGGCGGTCTCGATCACGAAGCTCGCGAGATTGAACTCGAACCAGAGCGACACGAGGATGAGCGCCGCGCCCACGCCGTTGAGCGCGGAGAAGCGCCAGTCCTCTGCCGGCAACCGCCCCGACTGCACGCCGGCATAGGCGACGAGGATCAGCGCGACGCCGATCAGGCCGATGAGGTCTGGGAGGGTGGGGGCGAGCATCTGCATGGCCGCGCGCTAGAGCGGGGCGGCGCGGATGTCACGCGGCCCGTTTTGGAGCGGACGCGCCAATGTGCTATGCGCCCAGCGTGACCCGCCGTCTCATCCCAATCCTCGCCGCGACCCTGCTGCTCTCGGCTGCGCCCGTGGAGACCATCATAGACTTCGACAACACCATCGGCGCGACCGCGAGCGGCGACGTGCTAGCTTTTGTCGGCACGCAAATTAGGTCTATCGAGGATGACCCGGATTTCAGCGGTGTTTCAATCGACCCGAACACGGGTGAGGAGGTCATCACGATTCGTATGGATAGCCGTTGGCATAGCCGGTTTGCGGTCGAAGACGTCATCACGGGCGACTTCGAACACTCGCGGATCGATTTCATTGCCTATGATCACTACGGCCAGCCCGCCTACACCAAAGCTGACAGCGCCGTTGTGCTATATCTTCACGATCTGGAAAACGGCTGGCATCACGACAAGTACAACTATATTCCGGTCTACCGCACGATGATTGGCGATTGGGCAAGTTGTGGAATGCCGGTGAAATTGCGCGAGAAGAGGCATCCATCAGATGACGAACCTCCACCGCTACGCCGTATCGACTTTGCCTCGCCTGTGACGTTCGACCTGTCGCGGCTCTACGATACCGTCGAGACATGGGAGGCTGCGTGGGACGAGGACTTCTCTGAACTTTCCGAAGAAGAACAGGCGGAGTGGAAAGCCGAGATCGCCGAAGGCAATTCACGACTGGACGCCGAATTCGCCACCGATACGTTCACGCGCGAGGGTGACATCGCGACCTGCCATCTGGGTGTGCCTGTCAAAGACTTCGTACCCTACGAAATGCGGACCCATTTCAGACACGACATTGTTCTAAGTCACTGCCGGACGGAGGCGCCCAAAGTGGACCCCAATTCTAAGGACAGAAAGCGGTTGTGGAAAGAGCAAGGGGCTGCGGTCCAAGCCTGCGTCGACCGCCTCTACCCCTCCGGCTGGCCCTATACCGAATAGCGCTCAGCGCGGAGCACCCACCACCCGCATCGTCAGGTTCACCCGCCCGCCGCCCGGAAACGCGCTCTCAGGCAGCAGCGCGCTCGTGCCCGCATAGATGCGCGGGACAGAGTGGTGGCATTGCCGCGCCTCGCCCGCCATCACCACGACGTCCCCGGAGTGCAGGCGCAGCCCCGCCGTCGGTCCGCCCCGCGCGCGGCTGCCCATGCGGAACATGGCGTCGTCTCCCAGGCTGACGGACACGACCGGCGCGCGCAGGTCGAACTCGTCGCGGTCCACATGCGCGCCCATTTTCGAGCCCTCGCGATACCAGTTGATCAGACAGGCTTCGGGCGGCTCCGGCCAATCCGTCACGTCGTGCCAGAGCGCACGCAGCGCATCCGGCAAGGCGGGCCAGGGCGCGCCGGTGACGGGGTGGTCCGGCTGGTAGCGGTAGCCGCCCTCCCGGTCCGTCACCCAGCCCAGCGGTCCGAAATTGCTCATCAGCACGGATAGCGGCGCGCCCGTGCGCGGCATAGTCGGCTGGTAGAGCGGGGCAGCGCGCAGACCCTCCACCACCGCGTCGATCAGCGCCGCCTGCTCGGCTGGCATGAAGTAGAGCGGGTGGTGGGCGAAACCGTCAGGAAACCCCGTCACCGCGCGGTGGCCGGCACGACGAAGGAGACGAGCTCACCGTCCTCGAACTCTGCCACGATCCCGACCGCCTCGCTCATGGCGCGCAGCTCGGCCAGCGGGTCCTCCACCACCTCGCCCGCGAAACGCGGCATGCGCGCGACGAGGTCCGGCTCCGCGCCGAGATCGAGCATGGCATTGAAGTGGTGCTCCGCCGTGTATCCCTCCTCGCCCATGCGGCGTGACATCTTCCAGAGGTCCTCCAAGCTGTGCTCGCCAGTGGCGGCATCCGCGATCAGCGCGAGCAGGTCGCCGCAATCGTAATTGCCCTCATTCCCGCGGGCGATAGCGTCCTCCAGCGTGCGGCCCTCCAGCGCCTGGTCGCAGAGCGCGTAGTTCTCCGCATATTGCTGCAGCCGCACGGCTTCGTCCGCCAACTCCAGATCCATCGCGACCTGCAGCGAGATGGCTTCGGCCGCGCCCTCGCCGATCCAGGCATGGCGGGGGGGCTCGTAGCGCGTCTTGCCCTGATAGATATGCGTCGCCTCATGGGCCAAGAAGCGCTGCAGATAGGGCTGGATGCGCGGGTTCTCGGTGCGCAGCACATCGCCGCTGATCTCGAACGCCATCATGTTGCCCGCAAGCGCCGTCACGGCCGCGCGGTCCTGCAGCGGGATCAGGCTGAACGCGCCGAGAAAGACCGCGTCCGCGCCGTCGGAAAACGGAATGCGCGGCGTATAGGCCGCCTGCACTTCGCCGGAACAGGGCTGGAAGGAGAAGCGGGCGACTTCGGGCGCGCCGGGCTCGAACAGGATGGCATCGATCCCGTCGATCCGCTCCACGCTCACCCCCGGCGTCTGCGACACCCACTCATCGCTGCACCAGTCCGCGCCGGCGCGCACGAAGGCGAAGGCGTCAAAGCCCGGATCGCGCGTGATCTGCAGCGTCCAGTCTCCGCGCCCACCATCAGACAGCAGCAGGGAAGCGGGTGGCAAGGTTTCAGCTATGGCGGCGACTGCCTCGATGTCGGGCGCTTCAGCCCGCTCGCCCTGCTGGCAGGCGGCCAAGCAAGCGGTGGTCATCACGGCGAGCCCGGTGGCTGTCATGGATCGGATCATGGTCGCGTCTCCCGCCGCTCATTTGCCCGCGGCGAAAGAGTCTGTCCAATATCGGTTCAGTCAGATTAGGCCGCCTCGGACAGCTCCGCTTCCACTGCCGGCACTTCCATCCCGAACAACGGCGCGACGTCTGCCCCGTAGCGCAAAATGTCCGCGCGCAAACGCAGCAGGGCGAGGTCCTTGCTCTTGCATTCCAGCATGACGTCGAAAGCGCGCTCTTCGGCGAGGTGGCGCACATCGCGGGCGAACTGGATGAACTGGAACGGGTTGATGTAGTCGCTATGGCCCGTCCAGACCGGCGGCTGCGGGTAGTCGGTCAGGCGGTTGGTTTCCTTGCTCTTGCGCCGGATCACGCGCATTTCCGTGCGCGGGCTGGAGAAGTGCATTTTTGGCTTCTGACCCTCCGGCCAGCTGGCGAGCGCCGTCTCGAACGCATCGACCATGGGCAGACCCGTCGGGTTGTAGCACCAGTGGTGGTGGTAGTCGAAGACGAGCCGGACGCCCGTGCGCTTCTGGATCCAGATCACGTCATCGGCGCCAAAGCGCAGGTCGTCGTTTTCCAGCACCAGTCGGCGGCGAGCATTCTCCGGCAGGCGGTCATAGTTGCGCACCCAGCGCTCTTTCGCGGCCCGGTGGTCGCCGTAAACCCCGCCCACATGCGTCACCAGAATGCTCTCCGGCGGCATGCCCATGCGGTCGAGCATCTCGGCCTGGCTTGCGAGATCGTTGAACGACTTCTGCAACACCTCTTCGTCCGGCGTGTTGATCAGCACATATTGCGACGGGTGGAAGGTCAGGCGGATGCCGAGCTGCCTCGCCTTCTTGCCGACCGCCGCGAGTTCCGCATCGCTCTCTGCGACCATGGAGTGAAAGCGCGGCATGTCGGGATGGGTGGCGTAGGGGGCAAGGTCGCTGCTCATGCGGTAGAAGCGGATGTCCACGCTGTCGAGATAGTCCAGCATGGCGTCGAGATATTCGAGCGACACCTTCAGATGCGGGTCGTTCTTGTGGCGGCGGGCGTCGTGGCTTTTCAGGCCCTCCTTGCCGATCGCCTTGACGGCGATTCCGAGTTCGATGCGCTCGCGTGGATTGTCCGATGTCGTGAGTCGTCTCATGCGAGCTCAATCCACGCGGAGCGCCCGCCGTTCCGCCCTGCGACGTTTCGCGGGCGAACGCGAGCGCCCCCGTCGGCGTTGGACCCGCATGACGAGCCTGCCCAATATGCGCTTCCCAGACCGCGTCGCGCACGACTTCCCGCTCTGGTGCGAGGGCCTGTCCGGCCCGCCGCTGTTGTGCGGTCACCACGATGCGGACGGGCTCTCCGCGCTCGCCATAATGGCGCGGGCCTGGGAGATGCACACCGGAGAGCGCCCGCCCCTGCGCATCGTCGGGCGCGGCGAGAATGCGTGGACGCCGGAGTTCGCCGCCGCGCTGGGCGATGATCTGCACGGGCTCGTTCTGCTCGATCTGGGAACAGCGGAGGCCAAGCCCACCGACGCACCGCTCTGCGTCATCGACCACCACGTCCCCACCAGCGAGGCTGACGACCGGCTCGTGCTGTCGGGCTATGGCCAGGACCCCGTTCCGTCCACCTCGCTGATCGCGTGGTGGGCGGCGAAAGGGCTGGTCGGCGAGCGCGCCGATCCCCTGCTCTGGCTCGCCTATGTCGGCGCGATGGGCGACATGGCGGACAAGGGGTTCCCCGACATCGACCGCGCGCGCAAGCTCTACAAGGTCGGCAAGACGCGCGAGGTGGTGAGCCTCGTCAATGCGCCGCGCCGCAGCCCGTCCGGCGATGCGTCGCCCGCGCTTGAATGGCTGCTCGCGTCCGACAGCCCGGAGGATGCGCTCACCGGCGAACACCCGGCGCGCGCCGCCTGCGAGGCCGCGCGCGACGTGGTCAAGCAGGCCACCGCCGAGGGCCGCCGCGCCCCTCCCCGCTTCGGCTCCGTGTACGGTTCCGACGTCGCCATCATCCGCGTGGACACGCCCTGCCAGGTCCACCCGCTGATCGCGCAGAGCTGGGCCGGACGCCTCAAGCCCGCCATCTGCTTTGCCGCCAATGCGGACATCGAGCCGGGCCGGGTGAGTTTTTCGGGCCGCACGCGGGGCGATGCCGACATCATCGACTTCCTGGCCGCCCACGCACCCGCTGGCGCGGACCGCACGCGCTACGGCAATGGCCACCGCAAGGCCGCCGGCGGGAGCCTTCCGGTGGAGCAGTGGAATGCGTGGGTGGAGAGCCTGGGGTTCGACGCGCGGGTCAAGGTCGGATGAGGCACTTGTAAGGTGCGTCGCGGCGGGAGCGCGCTACAATCCCGCCATGCGCCTCGCTCTCGCATTGCTGCTGATCCTTGCCGCCGGCCCCGCTTTCGCCAACCCGGTCGCGGATGCAGCGCGCGACAGGCTGGCGGCCGATGTGCGCTATGACGGGCGTTATGTGCGGCTGGACTATCCGGGCGGCGATGTGCCCGCCGAGATCGGCGTCTGCACGGATGTGGTGATCCGGTCCTTGCGGGCGGCCAAGGGGCTGGACCTGCAAGTGGCCGTGCATGAGGACATGCGCGCGAACTTCGCGGCCTATCCCGCCAATTGGGGCCTCTCCCGGCCGGACCGCAATATCGACCACCGCCGCGTGCCGAATCTCGAGACCTGGTTCACCCGCGAGGGCCATGCCCTCCCCCGGTCCAGCGATCCGGCCGACTACCGGCCTGGCGACATCGTCAGCTGGCGGCTGGACGGCGGGTCTGGCAGAGGCGGCCTGCCGCATATCGGCATTGTGTCGGACCGGCATGCGCGCAGCGGCAATCCGCTGATCATCCACAATATCGGGCGCGGGCCGGAGGAGAGCGACATGCTGTTTTCCCACACGATCACGGGCCATTTCCGCCTGCCGGACTAGCTGTCCCCCCAGCTGTTCCTTGGCGCCGAGCACGCCTCAGCAAAAATCGCCCCAAACCCTTGCGAGCGCGTCACAGCGCCCCATATCGGCTCTGAACGCTCCCGCCGGGCCGAGCCGGACGCGCGGGAACTCGCAACAAATCAAGACGTTGGGTGCCGCATAGCCGGGCCCGGAAACTGGAGTGAAACATGTCTAAAGTGATCGGTATCGATCTGGGTACCACCAATTCATGCGTCGCCGTCATGGACGGCGACCAGCCCAAGGTCATCGAGAACAGCGAAGGCGCGCGCACGACACCGTCCGTCGTCGCCTTCACCGAGGACGGCGAGCGCCTGATCGGCCAGACCGCGCGCCGCCAGGCCGTGACCAATCCCGAAAACACCTATTACGCCGTCAAGCGCCTGATCGGCCGTCCTTTCACGGACAAGGCCGTCAAGAAGGACGCCAAGCTGGTCCCCTACAAGATCGTCAAGGGCGGCGGCGGCGACGCCTATGTGCAGGGCCGCGACAAGGCCTACAGCCCGGCGGAAATCTCCGCCATGATCCTGCAGAAGATGAAGGAAACGGCCGAGGACTATCTCGGCACGCCCGTCACACAGGCCGTGATCACGGTTCCCGCCTACTTCAACGACGCCCAGCGCCAGGCCACCAAGGACGCCGGCAAGATCGCAGGCCTCGAAGTGCTGCGCATCATCAACGAGCCCACAGCCGCTGCGCTGGCCTACGGCTTGGCGAAAGAGGACGGCAAGACGATTGCTGTCTATGACCTCGGCGGCGGCACGTTCGACGTGTCGATCCTGGAGATCGGTGACGGCGTGTTCGAGGTGAAGGCCACGAACGGCGACACCTTCCTCGGCGGCGAGGACTTCGACATGCGCATCGTCGAATATCTCGCGGACGAGTTCAAGAAGACCAACGGCATCGACCTGAAGTCCGACAAGCTCGCCCTGCAGCGCCTGCGCGAGGAGGCCGAGAAGGCCAAGAAGGAGCTGTCATCTGCGTCGTCCTACGAGGTCAACCTGCCCTTCATCACGGCGGACGCGACCGGACCCAAGCACCTCAACATGAAGCTGACCCGCGCCAAGCTGGAGAGCCTCGTGGAGGACCTGATCAAGCGCACCATCACGCCGATCAAGAAGGCGATCGCGGATGCAGGCCTGAAGCCGTCCGACATCGATGATGTCGTGCTCGTCGGCGGCATGACCCGCATGCCGGCCGTGCAGAAGGCCGTGACCGACTTCTTCGGCAAGGAGCCGCACAAGGGCGTGAACCCGGACGAAGTCGTCGCCATGGGCGCGGCCATCCAGGCGGGCGTGCTCCAAGGCGACGTCAAGGACGTGCTGCTGCTGGACGTGACGCCGCTGAGCCTCGGCATCGAGACCGAAGGCGGTGTCTTCACCCGCATGATCGACCGCAACACGACCATCCCGACCAAGAAGTCCCAGACCTTCTCCACGGCTGCGGACAACCAGTCGGCCGTGACGATCAAGGTCAGCCAGGGCGAGCGCGAGATGGCGAACGACAACAAGCTGCTGGGCCAGTTCGACTTGGTCGGCATCCCGCCCGCACCGCGCGGCATGCCGCAGATCGAGGTCACCTTCGACATCGACGCCAACGGCATCGTGAATGTCTCGGCCAAGGACTCGGCCACCGGCAAGGAGCAGCAGATCCGCATCCAGGCCAGCGGTGGTCTGTCGGACGACGACATCGAGTCGATGATCAAGGACGCCGAAGCCAATGCCGATGAGGACAAGCGCCGCCGCGAAATGGCCGAAGCCCGCAACCAGGCGGAAGCCATCACGCACAAGGCGGAGTCGGACCTGTCCGAACACGGCGACAAGGTCGATGCGGACACGAAGGAGTCCATCGAGACGGCCCTGTCCGAGCTCAAGGAGACCGTCGCGGACGAGAACGCCGATGCCGCCGGCATCACGGACAAGGTCCAGGTGCTGACCGCTGCCCTGATGAAGATGGGCGAGGCGATCTACGCGGCCGCCTCTGAGGCCGAGGATGCCCGTCCCGACATGGCGGACGACACGTCGGCCGAGGACGACGACATCGTCGACGCCGAGTTCGAAGACGTCGAAGACGAAAACGCGGCCTAAGAGCTGCGAAGACTTTGAAGGCCCCGCTGGAGACAGCGGGGCCTTTTCGCGACCAGAGGCCGACAAGGCCCCTCGCGAGACCAGTCTGATGGGGACCACCACCGACACATCCAGCCCGTTCGGGCACTATGCCTTGCCGCCTGCGCGCGAGGCCGTGCGCCTCGCTGCGCGCCGCTCGGGTGGCGGACGGCTCGGCCGCTGGGCCATCTCCCTGCGCCGCAAGCGCGCCATCCGGGGGCTGTCCGAGCCTTTCGACGTGGCTGTTGCGCCCGGCGTGAACGCCCGGCTCTACCCGTCCACCAACCGCTGCGAAAAGCGCGCCCTGTGCGGCGTGCAGGTCTGGGACCCGGTCGAGCGCGATGCGCTGCGCGGCGCCATAGAAGCCCACCGGGACGATGCGCCCTTCACCTTTCTCGACGTCGGCGCGAATGTCGGGCTCTACTCTCTGTTCGCGCATTCCTACGCGCTAAGCTCCGGCACACCCATCCGCATCGTCGCCGTCGAGCCCAATCCGGAGATCGCCGACCGGCTGGTCTTCAATGCGGAGGCGTCCGGCGCGCAATTCGCCCATGCCCGCGTGGCCATCAGTTCCGAACCCGGCCACGTCTTCATGCATGACGGCGGGGGCAATCGCGGCGAGGCGGCGATCAGCGACGACCGGACCGACATCCGCGTGCGCGCCCTGCCGCTGGCGGACCTCTGTGCCGAGCTCGACATCACCCGCATCCACGCGCTGAAGATCGACATAGAGGGGCACGACGTGCCCGCGCTGTCTGATTTCTTCCGCGACGTGCCCGCCGCGCTCCATCCCGACATGATGATCCTGGAGCTGTCAGCCATGACTGCAGAGCCGCTCATTGCGGTGGCGAGCGCCCATGACTACCTGATCACGGAGGCGACCTCCATGAACGCAATCTTTCACAAACGGACAGCCTGATGGCCAAACGCGACTATTACGACGTCCTCGGTGTGGCCAAGACGGCCGACGCCAAGCAGCTCAAGAGCGCCTTCCGCAAGCGCGCCATGGAGTGCCATCCCGACCGCCACCCGGATGACCCCGAAGCGGAAGGCCGCTTCAAGGAGCTGAACGAGGCTTACGGCATTCTCTCTGACGAGCAGAAGCGCGCTGCCTATGACCGCATGGGCCACGCCGCCTTCGAGGGCGGCATGGGTGGCGGTGGTGGTGCGGGCTTCCACGACTTCTCCGACATCTTTTCGCAGATCTTCGGCCAGGGCGGCGCGGGCGGGGCTGGCGGTTTCGCCGACATGTTCGGCGGCGGTGGCCGCGCTGGCGGACGCGCGCAGACGGTCGCGCGCGGGCAGGACCTGCGCTACGAGATGGAGATCAGCCTCGACGAGGCCTTCCGCGGCAAGGAGCTGACCATCGAGGTTCCGATCGCCGAAGATTGCGAGCGCTGCGACGGCGTGGGTGCGGAACCGGGTGCCAAGGTCGAGACCTGCGGCACATGCGGCGGTCAGGGCCGCGTGCGCACGCAGCAGGGCTTTTTCACCATGGAACGGGCCTGCCCGACCTGCGGCGGCCAGGGCGAATACGTCTCGGACCCCTGCCATGAGTGCGACGGCGCGGGCCAGGTCAATGTCGCGACCGAGCTCGACGTGTCGATCCCGGCGGGCGTGCAGGACGGCACAAAGATCAGGCTCGCGGGCCAGGGCAACCAGGCCCCCAAGCGCGGCGCCATGCAGCGCCAACGCGGCGATCTCTACCTCTTCATCTCCGTCGCCCCGCACGACATGTTCGAGCGCGAGGGCGCGAACCTGTTCATGCGCGCGCCCGTGCCGATGACCACGGCCGCGCTCGGCGGGGAGATCGAGATCCCCACCATCGACGGCGGCCGCACCAAGATGAAGATCGCGCCCGGCAGCCAGGGCGGCAAGCGCATGCG
>JAHDEU010000018.1 GCA_020628635.1 Hellea sp.
CGCATCGACGCCCGGCCATCGACGCACCGGCGCCAGCAACCGGACCGCGATGCGAGTGGGCCCCGGGTCGAGCCCGGGGACGATGTGCGGAGCAAGCGGAGAGCTGCAGTTGCTGGGATGCGATGGGCGAGACTGACCGTGACCACCCCACCCAGCCCCTCACCCCCGCGCCGCATAGATCCAAGCCGTCCGCCCACTCTCCAACGTCACCGAGACCCGCTCGTAATCGTCCACCTCATACGCATCCGCGCGCGCGAGTTGTGCGTCGGTCAGCTCGAACACCAGTCCCTCGACGCGGTCGCTATCCGCGCCCGGCACAGCGACGGGGTGGAAACGTTCGCAGCTCAGCGCGAGCACGTCGGGATCGGTGATTTCGACCTGTTCCAAACGGTGACCGGGCAGTGCGTCGGGTTCGCCTTCAACCTCCTCGCCGAAAGTGTCGCGCTGCACGGCGGGGTCGCGAAGCGTTCCGTAGGAAAAGAGATAGGCCATGGTGGCGGGCTAGCTTAAGGACGGGGCATGGCAAAGATCGAACATCTGACGCTCTATCACTACCCGCTGTCGCGATCGGCGCGGGTGCGGTTTCTGCTGGAGGAGATCGGCTGCGGCTACGGGCTGGTGACACTGGACATGATGCGCGGGGACGGGGCGTCGCCGGAGCATCTGGCGCGCAATCCCAATCACGCCGTGCCCGTGCTGGATGTGCGCTATGCCGACGGGTCGGAACAGACCGTGATCGAGAGCGGGGCAATGATCCTGTGGCTGGCGGACAGCTTTCCGCAGGCAGGGCTTGCACCGGCTGTGACCGATCTGCGCGCACGCGCGGACTATGTCAGCCAGGTGCTGTTCCAGGCGTCGCATGTGGACATGTCGCTCTGGCAGATCCGGCTGAACGAGACGCTATTTCCCAAAGCCGTGCGCAGTCCCGCCATCAGCGCGTTCAACCGCGACAAGATCGAGCGCGAGATGATCCCGCAGATGGAGGCGCGGCTGTCGGAGCATGAATTCATCTGCGGCGATGCCTTCACCGCCGCCGACTGTATCACGGCGCAGAATGTGAACTGGATGCGCGCCTACGGCCTAAACGGCGGCAAGCCCATGCGCGACTATGCGCGGCGGATGCGCCAACGTCCGGCCTTTCAGCGGGCCTATGCCGACGCGGCGGATTTCGAGAGATAAGCATGGATTTCGGAACACTCGCCTATGGCTGCTGGCGCTTTGCCGGAAACAGCACGCCCGAGGCCGACCGGCTGATCCGCACCGCGCTGGATGCGGGCATCACGCTGATCGACACGGCGGACATCTACGGCTTTGGCGAGGCGCGCGGCTTTGGCGGCGCGGAAGTCGTGCTGGGCGAGGTACTGGCCGCGGACCCGTCCTTGCGCGAGCGCATGGTGCTGACGACAAAAGGCGGGATCATTCCTCCGCGTCCCTATGACAGCTCGCGCGACTATCTGATGGGTGCGCTGGAGGCGTCGCTCTCGCGGCTCGGTGTGGACCATGTCGAGCTGTACCAGATCCACCGGCCGGACCTGACGACGCCGATGCGCGATCTGGCGCAAACGCTGGACGCCATGGTGAGCAGCGGACGTGTCGGCGCGGTCGGCGTGTCGAACTTCACACCTGCGCAAGTCAGCGCGCTGGCCGCCCACATGAGTGCGCCCATCACCACGCTGCAACCGGAGTTCTCCGTGCTGCATCAGGACCCGATCACGGACGGCACGCTGGACCTGGCGCAGGAGATCGGCGCGACCGTGCTCGCGTGGAGCCCGCTGGGCGGCGGGCGGCTGTTCACGCAGGATGGACCCGTGCAGCGCGCGGTTGCCAAGCTCGGCCGCGAGACCGGCTACTCCGCCACGCAGATCGCGCTGGCCTTCACGCGCGGCCACGGCGCGGACGTCGTGCCGATCATCGGCACGCAAACGCCGGAGCGGGTAGAAGAGGCAGCCGTGGAGATGGCGCTCACCGCGCGGCAGTTCTACGACATCGTCGAAGCCTATCGCGGAGAGGCCATGCCCTAGATGCGGCCCCTAGAAGCGTCGGGTCACGCCGACGGTCACGACGGGGAAGTATTTGAAGTCCTCGGCGTCGGATTCCAGCTCGCGGACTTCGTTCTCCAGCTCGGTGCGCAAAACGTCCCGGTCGCTGAGCAGCCCGTTGGCGGAGGTGAGCTCGACCTCGGGAGACCCCGTGAACATCACGCCGGCGCGGGCATTGAACGACCACGGCGAGTCATGTCGCATGAAGCCATCATAGCCCAGTCCGAGATAGGGCGCGAAGTCATTGGCCGACACGTCGCCGAACAGCGATCCGACCTCTTCGGGCGTGAAGACCTGGCCGCCGATCTCGACGTTCTGCGACGGCGTGGCGACGAGATCGCCGCCCTTGTCGCCGAGATAGGCGCCGCCCGACAGGACGAAGCCGTTGGAGAATGGCGCGAGATCGACGAATCCCGCGACGGTCGTCATATCGAAGTCGCCGTCATAGATGACGCCGGCGCTTTCCAGCTCACCGCTGACGCTGATGTTGCTGACAGCGCCGCGCAGCATGATTGTCTCGGACGGCGCGTATTTGACCTCGCCGGACAGGCCGGTCGTGCCAAGGCTCGCGCCCGCGCCGATGCGGTTGCCGCTGGCGCAGGCACCGAGCAGAAGGGCGGCGGACAGGGCGGTGAGATTGCGCAGCGTTGCGCGGGGCGTGGTCGGTTGCATGATATCCTCCAGACTGGAGACATGCCCTTGCAGCCTAATATGAAACAGCCGTTAATCGCGCTCGAAGTCACTCGCGCTGTGCCGCTCCTTCAGGCCCTTTTCGTCCCAGGCGCGATTGACGAGCGTGCCGCGCCGCACCGCCTCGCGCGATGACAGCTGCTTGGCCCAGCGCAGGACGTGGCTGTACTCCTCGACCTGGAGGAACTCGGCCGCGTCATAGAGCAGGCCGCGCGCCATGGCGCCGTACCACGGATAGGTCGCGAAGTCGGCGATGGTGAGATCGGACCCGGCGAGGAACTCGGACTGCGCGAGCCGCTTGTCGAGCACGTCCATCTGCCGCTTCACCTCCATGGCGAAGCGGTTGATCGGGTACTCCATCTTGAAAGGCGCGTAGGCGTAGAAATGGCCGAAACCACCGCCAAGATAGGGCGCGCTGCCCATCTGCCAAATCAGCCAGGAGAAGCACTCGGTTCGGGTGGGCAGATCGGTGGGGAGAAACGCGCCGAACTTCTCGGCGAGGTAGATCAGAATGGACGCGCTTTCGAAGACGCGTTGGTGCGGCTCGACCGAGCGGTCCTGCAGGGCGGGAATCTTGGAGTTCGGGTTGAGGCCGACAAATCCCGAGCCGAACTGGTCGCCTTCCTGGATGTTGATGAGCCAGGCGTCATACTCCGCATCTGAATGGCCAGCCGCCAGTAGCTCCTCGAGCATGATGGTGACCTTGACGCCGTTGGGCGTGCCAAGGCTGTAGAGCTGCAGCGGATGCTCGCCGACGGGGAGCTCCTTGTCGTGGGTCGGGCCGGAGATGGGTCGGTTGATATTGGCGAACTTGCCGCCGGAAGCCTTGTCCCACGTCCAGATCTTCGGCGGGGTCCATTCGGAGAGGGTCTGTTCTGTCATGGGGCGTCTGTAGGGGAAGAGCGGGCGCGCGTGAAGCGTATCGCGGGAATGTGAGAGCCGGTGGCAGATCTTGCTGGCCCGGGGAGCGTCGAGGAGGAGACGGTCGCAATATATCCACGGCGGTCGCATGACTGGCTAGGCTCTGCCTCATACTGGAGGGCAAACCATTCGTCCCTTCCCCGCGAAGCGGACCGACGGCGGAGGGGGACTGCCGCCGACAGGCGGCAAGCTCGGAAGGGGGTGCGCGGACAGTGAGGCATGGGTCAAGACGAGGGATGAGAGCACCCCCACCGACTTTGCGCGCTTTCGCTTCGCAAACCCACCTCCCCCTGCTCGGGGGAGGGACCATGTCGTCAAATGTCCGACAAAAAAGCCGCCCCGACTCGCGTCGGTGGCGGCTTCCCCTCGAAAGGGGTGTGATGGTTTCCTGATGCTCCCCCGCAACGGACCTGTCACTTATCGTATTCGTCTTACGCGGCGAGCTTCAGGTCGCGCTTGAACGTCCGCTTGTGTTTGCCCTCGCGGATTTCCTCGACCAGTTTGCGGTTGAAGGCGGGGATGTCGGCGGGCTTGCGGCTCGTCACGATACCTTGGTCGGCGACGACTTCGGCATCCGTCCAGCGTCCACCGGCATTCTTCATGTCGGTACGGATGCTCGGATAGCTGGTCAGTTCGCGGCCTTCGATGATGTCAGCCTCGGACAGCAACCACGGTCCGTGGCAGATCGCGCCGATGGTCTTGCCGGCTTCGGCGAAGTCGCGGACGAGCTGCACGGCATGCTTGTCGCCACGCAGCGTGTCCGGGTTCTTCAATCCGCCGGGAATGACGAGCGCGTCGTAGTCGCTCACGTCAACATCGGCGAATGTCAGCTCCGGCGTGTAGCTCTTGCTGCCACCCTCGCCCGCCGTGATCGGCTCACGCTTCATCGAGGCGACATGGACGTCCGCGCCCTGGTCGCGCAGATATTGCATCGGCTCGAAAAATTCTTCCTGCTGAAAGCCATCGGCGGCGATCATCAGAACTTTGGTGTTTGGCAGATTTGCCATAGGGGTAGTCTCCTTCGTCGTGTGTATCCGCGGCGCTGCAACTCACGTCGTTTCAAGAACGGAAAAGCGTTGGCGCTATTGTCATCGCGAAGAGCGTCTTTGTGCTCGTCTTGCTATATCAACGGCCCACCATCGAAATTCGTTCCGAAAAACTGCACTTTTTCAATAGCTTGTATTTAGAACATCAATCAATCGTCGCTGGAGTCGCCGCGCTTGTCGAAAAGAAAACGCCTATCCGCCGCAGTTTACTAGGTCGCGCCGCTCCCCCATAGCGCGACCATGAAAGATGCTGCTCCAATCTCTTCCGATGCACCGACACCGACGCTGTTGTCGGACTACACGCCCTACCCGTTCGAGCTGCACGAAAGCCGGTTCGACTTCCGGCTCGACCCGGACAAGACGACGGTTCGCTCGCTGTTGCGGTTCACGCGCCGCGCGGCGGGTCCGCTGCATCTGGACGGCGAGGCGATCGAGCTGGTCTCGGTCATGCTTGACGGACGCGAACTCAAGCGCTCGGAATACCGCCTGACGCAGGACGCGTTGATCATCGAGGACGCGCCGGACAGCTTCACCCTGCAGGTGGAGACGACCTGTGCGCCGTCCAAGAACACGACTCTCATGGGGCTCTATGTGTCTGGAGGTCGGTTCTGCACGCAATGCGAGGCGCAGGGCTTTCGCCGGATCACTTACTACCCCGACCGGCCCGATGTAATGAGCGTATTCACCGTGCTGATCGATGCGGACAAGGCGGCCTATCCGACGCTGCTGGCCAATGGCAACCGAACGGAAGCCGGCGACATTGACGAAAGCGTCGCGCCCGGCCGACACTACGCCGTCTGGCACGATCCCTTCCCCAAGCCGGCCTATCTGTTCGCGCTGGTCGCGGGCGAGTTCGACCTGTTGGAGGATAGCTTCACGACGAAGTCCGGCAAGGTCGTCCCGCTGGAAATCTTCGTCGACCCTGGCAATGCACCGAAAGCCGAATACGCCATGGACGCGCTGAAGCGGTCGATGCGTTGGGACGAGGAAGCGTTTGGCCGCGAATACGATCTCGACCGCTTCATGATCGTTGCCGTGCGCGACTTCAATTTCGGCGCCATGGAGAACAAGGGCCTGAACATCTTCAACGCCTCGCTGCTGCTGGCCGACGGCGCGACCGCGACCGACATGAACTTCGAACGCATCGAGAGCGTTGTCGCGCATGAGTATTTCCACAACTGGACCGGCAACCGCATCACCTGCCGCGACTGGTTCCAGCTCTGCCTGAAAGAGGGCTTCACCGTCTTCCGCGACCAAGAGTTCAGCGCTGATCAGCGCGGCGCGGCCGTGCAGCGGATCAAGGATGTGCGCGCGCTCCGGGCGCGGCAGTTCGCCGAAGACAACGGCCCCCTCGCCCATCCGGTGCGGCCTGAGAGCTATCTGAAGATCGACAACTTCTACACGGCCACGATCTACGAAAAGGGCGCGGAGCTGATCCGCATGCTCAAGACCTGGCTCGGCGCCGAACGTTTCCGCGCGGGCTGCGATCTGTATTTCGAGCGACTGGACGGCACGGCCGCGACAGTCGAGCAATTCCTCGCCTGTTTCGAGGAGGCGTCCGGCGAGTCCATGCACGACTTCATGCGCTGGTATCAGCAGGCCGGCACGCCGCGCCTGCAGGTCCGCCGCGATCAGACGCCGACGACGCCGCAGATCAGCCAGGTCGTCCACGTCCGCCAAGGCACGCCCGCCACGCCGGGCCAACCCGTCAAACAGCCCGTGCCGTTGCCGATCCGCTGGCAGGCCATTGGTGATGACGGCCCGCTGATGGAGCCGCAGCTCACTGTGCTGGACGTGGAAGAGACATCCGTGAGCTACCCGCGTTTTGACGAACCCCACTCGCTCTCCGTCCTGCAGGGCTTCTCCGCGCCCGTGCAGCTCGACAGTGACGCCTCTACGGCTGACCTGATCCGCTTGATGGGCAACGACCCGGATGCGTTCAATCGCTGGGAAGCCGGGCAGACGCTGGCCAGACGCCTGCTGGCCGACTTCGCAAAAGCGCTTGAAGCGGGCGAGGTCGCCGAGCCCGACCTTGCACTCAAAGGCTATGTCGAAGCCATCGGCCACACGCTCGCCGACGACCAGTTCGACAATGCCTTCAAGGCGCTGGTTCTCACCCCGCCGACGTCCATGGAGGTGCTCATGGCCGCCGCGCCCGTCGATCCCATCGCTGTGCACGAGGCGGGCAATTGGTTGTCACGGGCGGTCGCGGACCACTTGCGCGACGATCTGGTCTCGCTCTACCGCTCGCTCAAGGATACGGGTCCATTCAGCCCGGACGCCGAAGCCGCGGGCCGCCGCGCGTTGAAGAACCGCTGCCTCGCCCTGCTGGCCGCGCGGTTCGATCCGCTCGCCGCCGCGCTCGCCTCGACCCAGCTGGACGAGGCGACCAACATGACGGACGAGCTGTCCGCGCTGGTGACGCTGTCGCGCCTCGGCGGGCAGCGCGTGGAAAGCTCGATGGAGGCCTTCTTCGAGAAGTGGGAAGACCAGCCGCTCGTCCTCGACAAATGGTTCTCGGTCCAGGCCATGCGCGGCCATGCCGACGGCATCCACGCCATCACGCGGTTGGCGGAAACACCGTCCTATGAGCGCAACAATCCCAACCGCGTGCGCGCGCTGGTCGGCGGCTTCGCCATGGGCAATGCCAAGCTGTTCCACCGCATCGACGGCTCCGGCTACCGCTTTTTCGCCGACCAGGTCATCGACATGGATTCGCGCAACCCGTCCGTGGCCGCACGCCTA
Organism: Hellea sp.; assembly: GCA_020628635.1. Taxonomy (GTDB): domain Bacteria; phylum Pseudomonadota; class Alphaproteobacteria; order Caulobacterales; family Maricaulaceae; genus Litorimonas. The sequence continues at coordinate 7,442 of JAHDEU010000018.1, forward strand.
CTCGGCGCCTTCGAGATCTGGCGCAAGCTGGATGCGGATCGTCAGGCCCTGATCCGCACCGAGCTGGAGCGCATCATCGCGGGCAAGCCGAGCAAGAACGTGCTGGAGATCGCGCAGCGGACGCTGGGCTAGGGCGGTGAACTGGCTCAAACGCCTGTTCGGTCAAACGTCCGCGCCAACCAGCTCCGAGGCTTCGCAGATTGGTCACGCCTCGCCCGCTCCGCCCAGCGCGGATGTCCTGGCGCGGATGGCCGAGCATGAGAGGACTTGCTGGCCATGGTCTCTGAGCCCGGGTGTCGAAACCGGGCGCGAAACGCGCTTTGGCGGCCAACCCTATATGGGCGATGGTGAGGACTGGCCCATATGCGCGGACTGCGGGTCGGCCATGGAATTCCACATGCAATGCGACCTCGATGCCGTGCCGGAGAAAGCGCCCGACTTCGGCGGCGGGATGATCCGGCTCTTCTACTGCCTGAGTGACGAATGTGCCGGCATGGGCGGCTGGGACGCCGCCGACCCGCAGAACATGGCGATCATGCTGCGCGGTGACGGTGCGTTGCGAGAGACTCCGGAAGGCGCAGAGATCCTGCCCGCCTTGCAGGTGACTTGGGAGCGTCCGGTTGCGGACTACCCGCATAATGAGGACCACCGGATCGAGGGACTTGAAAACCCGTGGGACTACAATGTCCATGGTCAGAAATTCGCTGGCTGGCCGAACTGGTACCAAGGGCCGGAACGGCCGGACTGCCCGCAATGCGGCATGACCATGCGCCATGTGCTGCAACTGGTCGACGATCCGCAGACGGGCTTCAACTTCGGCGGCGGCACAGGCCACATCACCCAATGCCCGGATCATCCGGACGAGCTGGGCTTCGGGTGGGCCTGCGGCTGATCTTCACCCCGCCTTAGCCCTTCCCTGCTAAGCCCGCGCCATGGACCCGCGCCGCACCGTTCACACCGCCGAGGGCTTTCGCGAGCATATTTCGGAACAGCGCTATTCCGTGATGCGCCAGCCTATCGTCAGCCTGCGCGACGACCGCATTCACCATTACGAATGGCTGGTCCGGTTCGAAGGCGAAGGGACGGAGGGCGTCATCCGTCCGGCGGAAATTTCGGGCGTGATCCGCGATCTCGACCTCTCCATGCTGGCGCAGGCGATTCTCGTGTTGAACGAAGACCCTGACGGGCCGGGCATCGCGATCAACCTGTCGGGCGCGAGCGTGGACCGGGAGACCTTCACGCCGTCCGTCATGGCCTGCCTGACAGCGCTCACGGCCTCGCCGACCAAGCTGCTGATCGAGCTGACCGAGAGCTGGGACATGGCGCGGCTGGACCTCGCGAAGGTGCTCATCACGGAATTGATGACGCGCGGCCATCCGGTCTGCCTCGACGATGTCGGAGCGGGCGCGGCCTCGATCCGCTATCTGCGCGCCCTGCCCGCCAACTGGTTGAAGATCGATGGCGGCTTCGTGGCGGCTGCGTTCCTGAACGCGCGCGACCGGGCAATCCTGAACGCGCTGCTGAGCTTGCGCGAGGCACTGGATGTGCGCTTCATCGCGGAAGGCGTGGAATCGATCGAGCTGCTGGATTTCGTGCGCCGCCTCGGTTTCGACGCAGCCCAGGGCTATGCGCTCGGCAAGCCTGAGCCGGAAGAGCGCATCACTTAGGTGCGCCAGGTCGATAAAGCGCTGCAAAGCGTGGATTTTACGCAGTCATTACCGCCGCGTTAACCTTGTTTTGGTTCGACACCCCTCATGCTCACCGTTAACCGTTAACGTGTGATTCGGACGGGGGAGGCCGGGGTGCAGACAGGACATCAGCAGACGCCGCCGCCCTATCCGGCGGCGGGACCCTCCACGACGCCGCGGCCCAATGCGCCCTCTCCGGTCGCCCACCAGCTTGCGCACGCGCATCCCGCACCGCAACGCTCCGCGCCGCCGCAGCCGCAGCCGCACAACGCCGTGCCGCCGTCCAACCCAGCTCCAGTCACCGCAAGACAAGTCCCCCCACGGACGGCACAACACACCGCGCGCCAGGCTCTCCAGCACCAACGCGTCCAGGCACCGTCAACCCAAGCCAGCCCCGCCGTCGCCGCAGCACCCGTCCTGCCGACTGGCGCAGGATCCGCGCTGGACCGGTTTTCCGACCGGATCGGCGGTGCGTCCTCCTTCCGCAACCTACTCATTGCATCGCTTGCATTCCTCGCGCTGTTTCTGGTGCTGTTCGTGGTCAAGTCCGTTTACGACCGCGCGGAATACCGCGAAACCGCCACGGCCGCCTTCTCCTCGGAGGTCGAGTCCGGTGCGCGCACCGTGTCGCGCGCGATCGGGACACAGACGACGCAGATGTCCATGGCGCTGTCATTTTCGCGCGACCCGGCCACCATTGTGGATTTCGCCAAGCGTTCGGATTTCGTCACCGGGGTCGCCGTGCTGTCCACGGGCGGCGAGCTGTTGGCCGAAACGCCCGGCGCGGGCGCGGGACTGGCGCCGCTCGGCGTGCCGAACCTGTCCGACGGCAGCATCTCGGTCCAGTCGCTGACCAATCCGCAAACCGGCCAGACCACACCCGTTATCGCCATGCGGAGCCAGGGCCTGCTGCTGCTCTCTGCCTTGCAGCCCGGATCGCTTGTCGGCGACACGACAGGCAACCGCGCGCTGGTCATGGCCAATGGCCGCGTGATCGACGGCCCCGCAGAGGCGGGCCGCACCGGCACGGCGAACTTCTACGAGGTCGGCCCGGACCGTCTGTCGGCGGCCGCGCGTGCGAGCGCGCCGGAACTCCTGGCTGGGTCCATCGGAGGCGAAAACGTCTGGGTCGGCATCGCGCCGATCCCCAATGCGGGCGGCTCCATGGTGCTGGTTGACAGAAAGCCGCGCAGCCTGCCCGGCTATATGCGCCAGAACGTCATGCTGTTCGGCCTCATGTTCCTGGGTCTGGCGTGGCTGATCTGGGTGCTGATGCGCCAGCTCCTCACCCAGCTCGACACGGTGCGCGACAGCCTCGCGCGCGACGAGATCTCTTCCCAGCGTTATGAAGCCGCCATCGAAGGCTCCGGCGGCGGCGTGTGGGAGATCGACCTGACCCACAACAAGGCCTTCCTCTCCGCCTCGCTGGCGCGGCTGTTCGGCATTTCGGAGCAGGACACCATCGTGTCCCTGCCGCAATATCTCGGCCTGTTCGAGGCGTCGGACCGCGACCGGCTCTACAACGCCATCCGCCGCGCCCATGTGTCGGGCGCGTTCGATCTCGACCTGCGCCTCGCCCAGCTGCCGCTCTTCATCTCCTGCCGTGGCCGTCCCAGCGTGCGCGGGTCGGACCATGCCAAGGTCATCATCGGCATGGCCATCGACGTGACCGAGATGCGCGGCACGCAGGCACGGCTGCAGGCGGCCGAAGCCCGGCTGTTCGACGCGCTGGCGGGCATGAACGACAGCTTCGTGATCTGGGACCAGCTGGACCGGCTGGTGCTGTGGAATCGCAAGTTCGAGGATTTCTTCGGTTTCGAGCCCGGCAATCTCCAGCCGGGCATGGAGTACCGCGTGGTCAAGCACTACGCCTCGCAGATGGAGGAATCCGTGCGCGAACTGGAGGACGGAACCGGCAAGGAAATCCTGCTCAAGGACGGCCGTTGGATCCGCTATCTGGAAACGCACACAGCCGAGGGCGGGCGCGTGTCGATCGGCACGGAAGTCACCGCGATCCGCCAGCGCGAAGCCGAGCTGGAGTCAAATCGCGACCGTCTGGAAGACACGATCAACGTGCTGCGCGCATCACAGTCGCGCATCGTCGAGCTGGCCGAAAGCTACCAGCAGGAGAAGATCCGCGCCGAGGAAGCCAACCAGTCGAAGTCCGAATTCCTTGCCAACATGTCCCACGAGCTGCGCACGCCGCTCAACGCCATCAACGGCTTTTCGGACATCATGAAGAAGGAGATGTTCGGACCCCTGGGCGATCCGCGCTACAAGGAATATGTCTCCGACATCCTGTTCTCCGGCCAGCACCTGCTCAGCCTGATCAACGACATCCTGGACATGTCCAAGATCGAGGCGGGCAAGATGACGCTAAATGTCGAGACGATAACGATTTCCGACATGATCGAGCAGGTCATACGCATCGTGCGGGGCCGCGCGGAGGACAACCGTCTGTCGCTGGTCTATGAGCCCGTCGCCGCGCAGGACATCGAGGCCGACCCGCGCGCGGTCAAGCAGGTGCTGCTGAACCTTGCCACCAATGCCATCAAGTTCACGCCCGAGGGCGGCAGCGTCACCATCGCGGTGGAGCCGAAATCCGCTGGGCTGATCGTGCGCGTGACGGATACCGGCATCGGCATTTCGCAGGACGACATTGCGCGCCTCGCCCAGCCTTTCGAGCAGGTGGACAGCCAGAACGCCCGCCAGCACGAGGGCACGGGCTTGGGACTGGCCCTGTCGAAGTCGCTGATCGAGTTGCATGGCGGCAATTTCGCCATCACCTCGACACTCGGCCACGGCACCACGGTCACTTTCACTCTGCCCAATCGCCCGGTGGAACGTGCGGAAGATACCCGGTCCAGCGGCGTCAGCAGCGAATTCTCCCGCTTGGCGCAGGACATTGCCGAGGTTCTGGACAAGGGCAATGCGGCCGTGGCGCGGCCGGTCGTGCGGTCGCAAACGCCGGCTGGCAGCCCTGCGCCCGCTCCCGTGGTTTCCGGCGAACCGCCCATGCCGGGTCAGGCCGCCTAGGCCTGTTCGCGCTTCGCCTTGCCCTTGGCGGACGCCGCGCGCATCGGCGTGCCTTGCTGGCTATCGGACCGGCGCGGCGCCTTCACTTTCGGGAAGACCAACTCGCTTAGCAGGCCGGGTCGCCCGTCATGGTCCCCGCCCTGCTCCACGGCTTGCGCGCCCAGACCGTCATCCATGTTGAATTCCGCCTGGTGCAGCTCCGCGACGGCTTCGACGAGGGCGAGGCCCAGCCCCGAACCCGGAAGGGTGCGGCTCTTGTCGAGCCGCACGAAACGCTCCTTGACGCGCTCCCGCTCGAACTTCGGAATGCCGGGGCCGTCATCGGCGACGCTGATCCGCACACGCCCGCGCGGCCCTTTCGCGGCGGACAGATGGATGCGCGTGCCCCCTCCGCCTCCAGCATATTTGATGGCATTTTCGACTAGGTTCGACACGGCCTGGGAGAGCAGTCCACGGTCGGCCATGATGGTCAGGCCGTCCGCGATCTCGTGCGTGAAGACCAGCCCCACATCCTCGCAGGCGGGTTCGTAGAGCTCGGCGAGGTCGTCGAGAATCGGCTTCGGATCGAGCGGCTTGAGGAGTTCGCGGCGCTCCCCCGCTTCCAGCCGCGCAATGCGCAACACGGAGTCAAACGTGCCGAGCAATTCCTGCGCGTCGCCCGCCGCCGCATAGAGCACATCGGCTTCTGCCGTGTCGCCCGCTTCGACGGCCGCCGATTCGAGGCGCGTGCGCAGCCGGGTCAGCGGCGTGCGCAGGTCGTGCGCGACCGAGTCTCCCGCATAGCGCATGGCCTGCATGAGCCGGTCGATATGGTCGAGCATGCCGTTGAGGTGTTCGGCCAGCCGGTCCATCTCGTCCTCGGAATAGTTGCGCGGCGCGCGCCTGTCGAGATTGCCCGCCTGCACGTCATTGGCGAGCTTGTTGAGTGCATCGACACGTCGCGCAAAGCGTCGCGCGACGAATATCGACGACAAAATGCCGAGGAAGACCGCGATCAGCGATGACGTCGTCATGGCCGAGCGCATGCGCTCGCCCGTGCGCAGGATGTTCTCCATGTCGCGTCCGACGACGATGATGCCGACCTTTTTGTCGCCGTCGAAGATATTGCGCCCCAGTGTGAGAACGCGCCTGTCCTCGACCTCCTCGGTTTCCGGATTGGTCCGTTGCGTCGTGATGATGCGACGCAGGTCGCCTTCCCCTTCGAACGCCCAGGGCGAGTCCGAGCTCAGCGCCTCCAGATTGGTCTCATCGTTTGCAAGGCGTCCCGTGACGATGTCCTTGAATATGAACAGCGATGAATAGACGTCTTCGGGAGAATCCCTCACATAGATGATGGAGGACAGCAATTCGCTGGCCGCCCGGTCGATCCGGGCGAGCAGGACCTGCTGCTGCGGGGTGAGCGGCGTTCCCTCTTCGCGAGGCAGCAGGCCGGCCTGTTGCGCGGCCGCAATGGCCTGTGTGCCGCTATCGACAAAGCGGAACTCGAGGTCTTCGAGGTCCTGCATCAGCTCCTGCTCGATGCGGCTCTGCTCGGAGCCCACGATCTCCTGATAGACAAGCAACTGCGCAACGAGCAGCGACAGGCCGAACAGCAGCGAGCCGATGAGCGACAGACGGAAGACCGTGTTACGCAAAAGGCGACCCAGCGTTTCCGCCAGATCGCCGAGAGGTTGGACATCGTTTCGCATGGAGACTGTGTCCGTAGAGCGCCCTTACGCGGGCTGCAAACGGTAACCCGCGCCGCGCACCGTGTGCAGCAGGGGCGTTTCGAACTCCTTGTCGATCTTGCCGCGCAGGCGGGAGATGTGGACATCGATCACGTTGGTCTGGGGGTCGAAATGATAATCCCACACCTTCTCCAGCAGCATGGTGCGCGTGACCACGCGGCCCGCATTGCGCATCAGGCACTCCAGCAGGCGGAATTCGCGCGGCTGCAACAGGACCTTCTGCCCCGCGCGCTTCACCGTGCGCGCCAGCAGGTCCATCTCCAGATCGCCGACCTTGAGCTTGGTCACGGCTGCCGTGGGGTCCGAGCGGCGGCCGATGGCTTCGACGCGGGCCAGCAGCTCCGTGAAGCTGTAGGGCTTGGCGAGATAGTCGTCGCCGCCTGCACGCAAGCCCTCGACCTTGTGGTCCACTTCGCCCAGCGCCGACAGGATCAGCACGGGCG
>JAHDEU010000019.1 GCA_020628635.1 Hellea sp.
TCGGATCCTCGCTGATGTAGTGCGGATGCATGGGGCAGGTGTAGGATTGGGCCTCGCCTACGCTTGCCTCGACGGTCTCGACCGCGCGAGGCTTGTCGCCAATGGAAGGCTGCCCGCAGGATGCGAGCGCGACCGCGCCCAGGAGAAGCAAACGTCTCATGGCTGGACCTCCTCGCCATCAAACCCGCCGACCTGCAGGCCGTTCATCCGAATGATCGCGACATCTTCGCGAGCGCGTTCGACCACGATGTCGCCTCGCAAGGCCAGCACGGCGATCTCGCCGTCGAGTATCGGCGCGTAGCCACCCAGTCCGGATTCGTAGACGACCAGCCGGTCGGCCAGAGCCTGCTCCACGGCGGCGATCTTGGACTCAATCACCTGCACGGCGTCGCGCGCGGCCATGCGCTCCGCATCGAGCGCCTCATAGCGCGCGCGGGCGGCGCGTGCCGCCGTCTGCACGTCGGCCATGGCGGCGGAGCGGTCCGCCTGGGCGGCCCGGAGCCTTGGGTCGAGCTTCTGCGTCTTCCAGAGCGGCACGCTCACCGTCACGCCGATACTGACCCAGTCGTCGCCATCGAAGTTTCGGCCGTTTTCACGCTGCTGATAGGTCGCCTGGACACCCCAGTCGGGTTTGTAGTCGGCCCGCGCGGCATCGATCCGGCTTGAAAACACGCCGATCATCTCCTGCGCGACCCGGACGGCGTGGAACTCGGAAGCCTGCGCATTCCACTCGCGCAAGACGGGGTCCATCGTGATTCCATCAGGGACAGTTACGACAAGCTCTCTCAGCCGCGCCTCGGCTTGGTTTTGTTCAGCCCGCAAAGCGACACGGCGGCGTTCCAATTCAGCTCGCTCGCCTTCGATCTCGGCCAAGCGGAACAACGACGGCTGGCCCGCATCGACCTCGGCCAGGACGATCTCGTCAAGCTCGGCATATTTGGCAAGACGGGCGTCGAGCAGGACGAGCTGGTTGCGCACCCGCTCCAAGGTGATCAGCTGCACCCGCAGATCGGCGCGCAGTTCGTCCAGCCGCGCCGCGCGCGCGGCGTCGAGGCGGCTGGCGCGGGCGAAGGCCTCGTCCCGGACAGCGTCGCGGCGATCACCATTGGGAAAGCGCTGGCGCAGGCCGATCGACTTGTTGGTCGGCAGATATTCGGTGAAGGAGGGGTCGAGCAGCGGAAAATTGTTCAATCCCATGGTGATCTCGGGATCGGGCAGGGCGGTCGCAGCAGACCCGCGCTCTCGTTCCGCTTCAGCCCGCAAGGTGAAGGCATCAAGCTGCGGATAGGCACGCAGCCGGGCATCCATCTCTGACAAGCCGGTCTGCGCGAGAGATGGCGCAGGGACGGCGAGTAGAAAGGCCAGGCCTGCGAGTGTTCTGTATAGGGACGGGCGCATGGGGCGCTCCAATGATCGAAAGACACGGGTGAGCGATCCGGCACGAAAGGCCGGGCTGAACCCGAGGTCTAGATCAGGAGGCGCTGGGAGCTGGCGGGATGGCCTGTTCGGCTCGCCGGACTTCGCGGCGGCGGTCCTGTCGCCGGCGGGGTGACGCGGACTTGCGCCTGAGCGCGAGGCGGAACGATGGCCATATGCCCCGTCGTTTCCGATTTCACCGTTTGGAGCGATGTTGAAGCCTGCTCGATGGCGGGCTCGTCCGCGCAGTCCGGGCAATCGTCGTGATCGCTGACGGGCGTGGACGGCACGTCGTGGCATGATGGTGCAATCTGAACGGCAGCCGCGTCGCCGGTCAGGCAGCAGGCCATGACCGGATGGGCCAGAACCAGCATAGCCATGAAGGCCGTCAGGATATGAGCGAGAGCGCGCATCATCCGGGATTTACCACAATCCCCTTAAAATTTCCAAACACGCACATTGGAACCCTTTTAGAATATTCCAGATACTCGGGCAAGATACCTGTTGGGGGTATGAAGGCGCGGAGCATCAATCGCGATTTAAAGGTGACGCCGTAGGCAAGATCAGGTGAGGAACGTCGCCAGCATCCAGACACCCATGGCGACCATCATGACGTTTTCGGTCAGGCTGACCGCGCCGAGCGGGACGTTGGAACCGCCGCCCACACAGGCGCATTTCAGCTCCCGCTTCTCGAGGTAGACGGCCTTGAACACGCTCCAGGCGCCGATCGCACCAATGAAGAGCGCCACGGGCGCGCCGACCCAACCAAAGCCATTCGTGAGCATCATGATGCCCGCAAAGGCTTCGGCGAAGGGATAGATATAGGCATAGGGCACCCAGCGCTTGGCCAGCAGGTCGTAGTTCAGGAAGCCCGAGCTGAAACTCTCGAGATCGCGCAGCTTCTGGACGGCGAGCACGCACATGGACAGGGCGACGAAGTCCACCACCCAGCCCATGAGGGACGGCCCGGGTCGGCCGATACCCATGGCCGTGGCCATCAGGGCGGTCATCGCGAAGATGGCCACGATGGGCGTGTAGGTCGTTTCCCCCTTTTCCAGCACCTTGAGCCCGAAGTGCTTTCTCAGATCGGTGTAACCCCCGATCCGCTCGCCTTCGATGAATGTCTGCGGCGTGGTCTTCACGTCATACTTCGCCTTTATCGCCTCCTGTTGTTCTCGTGTGGTGATGTGCCGATCATCGACCGTGAAGCCCTTGCGCTCCAGCAGGCTCTTCGCCTTGAGCCCGAAGGGACAGGTGTGACCTGGCATGACCATGCGGTACAGCACCGCGGTCTTCCCCGTTGCGGCGGTGACGGCATCCGATGTGTTTTCAATGATTGCGGCTGCGGTTGCCATAGCATCCTCGATACGGTGGGTAGGTATTCCTATGGTACGCGGCTCACACTGTCATCGTTCCCCGACGTCGGCGTCTTGAACCGATCTCACAGGGCACTTAGTACTGCACCATGGCCTGCAAATCAGCGATCAACAGACTCAAGCGGGTGGAAGGCCAGGTGCGCGGAATCATCCGCATGATCGAAGACGATCGTTACTGCATCGATGTTCTGACGCAGATGCAGGCGGTGAAGGCGGCGCTCGCCCGCGCGGAGAGCGAAATCCTCAAGAACCACGCCAGGACCTGCATTCACGACTCAGTGGCCGAAGGAGATGCGGGCGACATCGAGGCCAAGGTCGGCGAACTGGTCGACCTCTTCGACAAGCTGAAGCGCTAGGCGCTTGCTCGCGTAAGCATGCGCAACCAGACACCCCCTATGGGTACCTTGTTCAATCACTTGTGCGCCGGCCTGATCGCAGCATTTCTGCTGACCTTCGCCAACGTCGCTTCGGCGCATACGACCGTCAAGACCTCGATGCCTGAAGACGGCGCAGTCTATGCGACGTTGCCGGACACGTTGCAGCTGAACTTCGGCCAGCCGGTCCGCCTCGCCTCCGTGAAGATCCGCAAGATCGATGGCCAGGCTGTCGACGTTGAATTCGAACGGGCAAAGTCGGCAGCGAAATCCTTTGCCGTGCCAGCGCCGATCTTGAGCGACGGGCGCTATGTCCTGCGCTGGACGGCCATGGCCAAGGACGGTCACGTCATGAAGGGCGAAATCGCGTTCGCGATCAAGAGCGCTGCGGACTGATATCCTGGTCGCTCCTTTCTCCGTTCTGAGCAAAGCTGCGGTCTATGCCTGCGCACTGCTCCTGGTCGGCCTATCACTCCACGACATCCTCAAGATCGGACGTCTCACGACAAGAGTGGGGCTCTGGCTCTTGGCCGCACTGTTGCTTGCCGTTGGCGGACACTGGGTCTGTCTCAACGCGGGGATAGGTGGGCATCCATTCGATTTCGAGAGTATGGGGTGGTTGTGGCCTGTCTATGATGTCTGGACGGCAGGCTTGCTGGGCGGAGCGGGATTGTTGCTCATGGCGTCCAGAACGGCGGGCTTGCTGAGATCGATCCTCATGTCGGCCGGCGCGATAGGGATCGCAATCGGGCTCTCCAGCATCGGGCATAGCCGGGGCGAGGGGGTAGCAGACCTTGCTCCAGTCATCCTGGCCGCGCATGTCTGTGTCGCAGCCTTCTGGGTTGCCGCCGTGCCAACGCTCTGGCCACGCGATGCAGACACCACTGCGATCAGGACGGAGCGTTTCAGCCGATACGCCCTCTCGCTAGTTCCGGTCGTATTCGTGACTGGACTTGGACTCGTCTGGCTTATCCTCGGAAGGCCCTGGCTCACCCTCGGTTCGGCCTACAATCAGCTTTTGCTCCTAAAACTGGCCGGCGTGACTGGCGTCCTCGGTCTGGGAGCGCTCAACAAAACCGATGTCGCGAGAAAACTGGAACAGAATCCGCAGACCGGAATGCGATGGCTTCGGCGCACCCTCGCCGCCGACGCAGTCCTCTTTTCTGCCGCCCTCGTCGCACTCGCGATAGCGACAACAGTTTCCGGACCGCTGTAGATGGCACTCGCCCTATTCTCTCACCTCACCCGGCTTCGTCCAATGCACCTCCTGACAGTCGATCCACGGCGACAGTCGTTGTTGCCTGACCAAGGACGTTGACGGCGCTGCGCATCATGTCGGGAATGCGGTCGATGCCGAGCATGAGGGCGAGGCCCGCGACGGGCACGCCGACGGCGTCCAGCGCGGGTGCCATGGTGACGACGCCGGAGGACGGCACGGGCGCGACCGTGAGCGAAACCAGCAGCGTGGCGATGAGGACGGCGCTCGCGGTCGCGATCCCGACGGGCACGCCGTAGAGGTGAGCCAGAAAGACGATGGCCGCACCTTGGAACAGCGCGCTGCCCGGCCGGTAGATCGATGCGCCCAGCGGCACGAGCAGCTCGGCCGTGTTGTCCGAGACGCCGATGGCCTTGGTTTCTTCCAGAGTGACTGGAATGGCAGTTGCCGTACTGGTGGTGGAGAAGGCGATACCGAGCGCACCCGACAGGCTCCGCACCGAGCCCCATGCGCCGCGACGTCCCCATAGGGCGAGCACAGGCAGATAGACGAGAGCCGTGAAGAGCAGCAGCGCCAAGGCGACGGCAAGGACGAAGACACCGAGGCTTTGCACCAGACCCCAACCGAGCTTGGCCGTAGCGGGCGCGATCAGGCCGAACACGCCGATGGGAGCGAACAGCAGGATCCACCAGACCAGCTTGATCAGCGCCGCGCTGATGTCCTCGGCCGCGGCGACCATGCGTGTTCGGCGCTCTTCTCCGAGCGTCGCGGCGGCGGCGGCCAGCAGGGCTGTGAACACGACCAGCGGCAATATCCGTCCCGCACTCGCGGCGGCAAACACATTCGCGGGCACGAGGCTGATCAGGAAATCACCAATGGACTGCAGCTCCGGCACGCTCACGGCATCTGCTGCCGGCATGGCGACCTCCGGCACAAAGCGAAGGCCCAGCGCCATCACGCCCATGCCAATGGCGATCGCGGGCAGCAGGGTCACGACGTAGAAGCCCATGGCGGCCCCGCCGATACGCCCTATCTTGCGCAGATCGCCCATGCGCGCGACGCTCGCGAAGATGATGCTGACGACGAGCGGCAGCACGATCATCTTCACCGCGTTGATGAACAGCGTGCCAAGCGGCGCGGATAATTCGGCGAGGCCCGCCAGCCACGGATGGCCCGTCGCGGCGGCGCCGAGACCCACAGCCAATCCGAGCAGCAAGCCGAGCGCAATCATCCGGTTCAGCATCAGCCCGTCTTTCCTCTGCAGCGGCGCAATGCGCGACCCGGTCGTTGCCCGGTCAGCATGCCGTCGTCGATAGCCGCCTCGCCATTGACGAAGGCATAGAGGACTCCGGCCGACAGTTCTTCAGGATTCCGGAAGTCGGCGCGCGGCGCGAAGCTGTCGGGGTCGATGACGACCACATCGGCCGCGTAACCGTTGCGCAGATAGCCACGCCCGCACAGGCCGAACGTGTCCGCGACCAGGCCCGTGCTGCGGTGAACAAATGACGGCAGGTCGATCCAGCGCTCCTCCCTGACATAGCGGCGGTATTTCATCGGATAGCTCGCATATTTGCGCGGATGACCCGTGCTGCCGTCAGAACTCGTCATGACCCAGCTCTGTTGCATGAAGCGCTGCATATCGTCTGGCGACATGTTGAACGACGCGATGCGGGCATCGCCGCGTCGGGCGATGTCCAACGCGCTGTCGACCGGATCGCTATGTGTCTCCGACGCGATCTCGCCCAAGGTTTTTCCAACCCAGTCCAGGTCGCCGTCCTCTCCAAGGGTTGCCGTGATCAGCACGGCGTCGGGACCGCCCCGCAGGCGCAGATTGTCGGCCGTGTCGGCGCGAAGGCGCTTGGCCAAGGCAGGATCGGTAAGCCGAGCCGCATAGTCCTCGGTCGTGCCTGCCTTGACCCAACGCGGGAGGAGCGCGTTCGATATGCGCGTGCCGGATGCGCGCCATGGATATTGGTCTGCCGTGATGTGCAGGCCGTCTCTGCGGGCGGCTTCGACACGCGCGACGACGGCCTCGCTCTCGCCCCAGACATCCGCGCCGAGCGCCTTGATATGAGAGATGTTGGCTCGGATGTCCGCCGCTCTCGCAATGGTGATGACCTCATCGATTGAAGCGAGCAGACCCGCGTCATAGCTGCCTTCATCGCGCATATGGCTGTCGTACATGCCGTCATGGCGCGCGGCGATGCGTGCCAGCGACACGACCTCGGACGTGTCGGCAAAACTGCCCGGGGCGTAGAACAGACCTGTCGACAGGCCGAGCGCGCCGGCCCGCATATCCTTGTCGAGCCTTCGCTCCATCTCCGCCAATTCGGCATCGGTCGGCGCACGGTCCTCTCCGCCCATGACGGCTTTTCGCAGAGCGCCATGTCCGGTGAACAGGGCGGTGTTGGTTCCGATGTCCAGCGCATCCAGCGTGTCCATCTGGCCTGCCACGCCCGGCTCGCCGAAGCCGTCATTTCCGTTCACAACCGTCGTCACGCCCTGGAACAGGTAGTTCGCATTGGTGCGACGCGACGGGTCGATGCTGCGCAGATCGGCCAGGCTGTGCGTGTGCGGATCGATGAAGCCGGGCATGACAAGCAGCCCGTCCGCGTCGATGACGCGCGCCGCCTCCACGGAGCCTGGCGCACCGACATAGACGATCCGGTCTTCGCGCAATGCGACATCAAGCACGCGACCCGGTTCATCCTCTCCGCTGTATACGACCCCTCCCGATATCAACACATCGGCTGGAATCGGCGCTTCGGACGAGGCACTGCATCCGACGGACGCGAGGGCGAGGAGAGACAGCAGCGCGCGCTTCACCGTTCGGCATGCTCGATCAGCCCGCGCATCATCTCCTCGGCGAAGATGCGCGCGCTTGTTTCGATTGCCGGACGCGGGGTCTCATCGCCGACTTCGTATGTGATCGAGGGAATGCCGAAGCTCTCATACATATAGTTCTTGGAAATCGGGCGGCCGGAGTTGGACCGGTCTTCGCGCGTGAAAGGATAGACATCGTCCGGCAGGCGCGCCTTGACCGCGGCGACCCAATCCCGCGTGAACATGGGCGGATCGGTCGGTTCCGCATCGGTCTGCGTGTAGAGCAGGTTGCGACGGGTGGAGTGGAAGTCGAGAAAGAAGACGACCTCGTCCTCCCCGCTGTGGAAGCGTTCCAGCGCGCCGCGCACGGCTTGCGTCTCCGGCTGGCTGAACGGCCCCCAATCGCGGTTGAGGTCCATCCCGCCGAGGCCAAAGCGCCAGTTCCCGGATTTCACACCGTCCGGATTGATCATGGGCACGACGAGGAGATTGTAGCGGTCGAGAAACTGCCGGGACAAATCCGAACCATTCAGAACCGTTTCGACGAACGGGACCAGGGCCAGCGCGCCCGTGACTTCCGGCGGGTGCTGACGTCCGACGACGACAACGTAAGGCTTCGCGGTATCGCGGTCGGTTGCGATATCGATCTGGCGGATAGGCTCGCCGCCGCGCGAGCGCCCGATCACGGAGACGCTGGCATCCGCTCGCTCGCCGATACTGTCTGTGAACGCATTATGCGCGGCGACCGAGAATATCTCCTGCGCCGAGACGAAGAGTGGCGCCGCACCGGGAGCGAGTGTCAGGCGCACGCCGTCGTCGGTCTCGGTTACCGCGCTGTCCCTGAGACGCGTCCAGTTCTGGGCGTCGCGGCTGATCTTTGGAGCGTAGCGGTGTGATCCGCCCTCATAGCGCAAGGCGACTTGAACGGGCGCGCCATCCGTTCGGGGCACGACGCGGAAGCCGTACCATGGGCTGTTGTTGATCGTCTTGCCTTCAGGGTCTGTCTTTGCTTCGGGCGTGATGGTCAGTACAAAACTGCCGTCACCGCCGACTTCGCACCCGTTGACGCGGGATGCGGCGTAGCCCGCCCGAATGGCCGCAACTGGGCTTTCGCAGACCACCGTCTCCCCGCTGAGCATGGCCGCAGCCGATCGGTCTCCCATCGGCTTGGATGTCGCGCAGGCAACCAAACTCGCGCTCGACAGCGCCCAAAATCCTGCTCTTGCCAATGTCGTCATCGGTCCGGTCATTGCACGGCTCCTATAGCGTCCACGATCCGCATGGCACTCCCGGCGGCGAAGGTATAGCCGAGCGATCCGTGCCCGGCATTCACGTAAAGCCCGTGAACCTTGGTTTCCCCAATATGTGGAATGCCCGACGGAGTCATGGGACGCGCGCCCGTCCACCCATGGGGCGGCGCGTCATAATCCGCGATGCCCGGCCACACGCGCCGGGCGGTCTGCAGCAGGGTGTCGATCCGCGATTTTTGGCCTCGAGCCGATGTCGCAATATCGGCAAAACCGGCAATGCGGACGCGATCGCCCAAATTCGCAAAGACGAACTTGTTGGACAGATCCGTCACGCTGATGCGCGGCGCGGATTCCGTTGCCGGCAGGGTGACGCTGTAGCCGCGCACGGCCATGAGAGGCAGGCTGAGCCCGTGCGGGCGCAGAAGCGTGTTGCTGCTCATGCCGAGGCAGGACACGACCGTGTCACACTGCAAGACCCGGTCGATGGTTCTCACGCCCTGGACCCGGCCACGTCGAACGATAATTTCACTCACTTCCTGTCCGAGCTCGAACCGGACACCGAACTGTTCGCGCGCGAGATCTGATAAGGCCGTGCAATAGGTCAGCGTGTCGAGCGCAGTATCGTCAGGTGAATATAGCCCGCCATATTGCGGTTCACTCCAGGAGGCGAGAGCGGGCTCCACGTCGCGGCAGTCCTCCGCTGAGAGGTAATTGGGCTGCCTCCGCATCTCCTCCAGCTGTCGCGGCGTCTGGGCGATGACCAGTTTCCCGACACCGGTCGGCTGCAGAGCGTCCGACGGCAGATCGCGCGCAAAACTGTCCACGGCGGCATGCGATTCTGCGGCCAGCCCGTCTCGTGCAGCCTTGTTCTTCCGAAATGCGTTGTTCCGGCACTGCCCAAGAAACTGCGTGCCCCATTTGGCGAGATGCAAAGCCGCGCCGGGGTTGCTACCGAGACCCACACGCATGGCCGGATCCCGGCCCAGCAAGATATTTGGAAGTTTCGGCAGGACAGCCGGGCTCGCCATCGGGTCGGTATAGGACCAGGAGAGCTGCGCACCATTGGCATGGCTGGCCCCGGCTGCAATCCGGTTCGCCTTGTCGATGACGATCACCTCATGGCCAGCCCGCGACAGCGCGAAGGCCGTCGAGACGCCCACGACACCGGAGCCGAGAACGCAGATCGTCATATCGTCCTCCTTGTCCTGATCGTTCGCTGCGGGCGTGCGGAGAGAGCCGAGTCACAAGGACCCGTCCGGCAGTGCCGCAATGTTGGAGATTGAATTGACCGGCGGAAACTTCCACCGGTCCATGGTTTCAGCCGCTAGAAATCCTTGCGGATGCTTGTGTACCAATAGCGACCGCGGTTGTTGTGCAGTCCGACAAAATACCCGCGGGCGAACTCGTCCGCGAGCGGTGGCTTCTTGTCACCGACATTGCGAACGCCGACCCGAACGCGAAGATCATCCAGCAGATTGCCGGTGTCGTTCTCGAAAGTGTAATCGGCATAGAGGCTCAATGTCTTGAACGCATCGACCGGCAGTGCATCGAAGTCGGCGTTGTTGGTCGAGGTATCCACGACATCGCCGACGTAGCGGTAGAACGCGCCCGCGCCGAAGTTCTTGTAATCCCAGATCAACGAGCCGGTGTAGCGCCACTCCGGGCGACTGTTCTGCTTGATCAGGGAACGACTGGATGCCACGTCCACAGCGTCGTTCAGCGTGCCGTCGGCTACGCCGTCGATAATGCTCTGCCCCAGGGGTGATGGCGTCTGAAAGAATGTGTCCAGAAAGGCCGCATTGGCCTTGAGCTGAAAACGATGATCACCTGCACGCAAGGTGTAGTAGGCACCCAGATCGATTCCTTCGATCTCCCGTGGGAAGAGGTTGGTATAGGCGTCGCGCACTTCGATAATGTCGCCGGCCGGGGCCAGCCCGGCGGCCTCGAAGATCGCTGCCGTATCGGCATCGGGTGTGTCGCGGATGACATTGGGATTGGAGCTGCCCTGCAGACGGAGCAGGTAGTCGAGCGAAATCTGGTTTTGATCGCCGAAGATGCCGACGATATCCTCCTGCTCGATCCGCCAGTAATCCGCGGTGAATGTTAGATCGGAGGTCGGCTCGAATACCGCGCCGACGGAGAAATTCTTGTTCTCCTCGGGCTGCAGCTCCGGGCCACCGCTCCGCACGCTCTCGACCGAGTTGCCGTCGCAATCGCCCGTGTCGAACGCCGTGCCGTTTGCGCGTGCCGTGGCCTCGCAGAGGATCCAGTCCTCGCGACCGCCATTGACGCGGCGGATTCCATTGGCGTTGATCTGCTCCAGGTTTGGCGCGCGGAAGCCTTCCGAATAGGCGGCGCGGATAGACAATTGCGGCACCAGGGCCCACTCGGCTGCGATTTTCGGTTTCAGCACATCGCCCACATCGGAATAGCTCTCCGCGCGCGCGGCGAGCTGCACGTTCAGCGCGTGCACCAGAGGGACATCCATCTCCTCGCTGATCAGAGGAACCGCGAATTCAACGAAGGCCGACAGGACATCGCGCGATCCATTGGTGTCCGGCGAAGGGCTGGAGCCCAGCACGTCGGACAGGTTCGTCGATCCCGTCACTGAATCGGTGAAAGTGATCGTACCATCGAGCCGGTCGTCGCGGTCGTCCTCGAAGCTTTCATTGCGCCACTCCGCGCCGACAGCCACACCGACTGCGCCGCCGGGGAGCTCGAACAGGTCGGGACGCGACGCCTTGGCATCGACCAGGAAGAGTTCGGTCGTGCCGTCACGTTTGACATTGACCAGCACTTCGTCCGCAAATCCCGGATTCGTCGCGAAGTTTGGCAGGTTCGTATCCGCCAGATTACCGCCACCAAAGATATTATAGGCGGACGCGTCGGTCCGGTTGATCGCATTTTGGAAAAGCGTGTTGGACACACGGTTGGTGCGGTCCTTGGTCTTGGCTTGTGAAAACAGGGCCGCCGTTTCCCAGTCCCAGGCCCCGGATTGGCCCCGGAAACCGCCGAGCAGGCGGAAACTGTCATTCTTCACGCTAACCTGTCGCGGTCCGAGATCGATCGGACGGTAGTCGCGAATCTCCAGATCGACATCGACCGGGTTGTAGAAGGAATCGGCGGATACGGCGAAGCGGTTGGAGGACAGGATCGCGGCCCGCTCGCGCTCACGCGAATAGTCGGCATGGTAGTAGGAGGCCTCGCCGAACAGCTCGACACCGTTGGTCAGCTCGTGGTTGGCAAAGGCAAAGAGATTGTAGCGGTCCGTGTCGCCGACGATGTCGCGAAAGCCTGCACGGTCCAGTCGCAATACCGTGTCGATCGACCCACCATTATCCGCGCAGACGCCATTGCCAAGATCAAGCAAGCAGCCTGAAAGCGTGTCCGGCTGAATGTGGAAATCGTCATCGCCGAACACAGCCAAGCGGCCGCCCAACGCACGGAACTCCGCAAACTGCGTCTGCGTCGATAGATTCCGGAGCTGCGTATCCCCTTCGAACGGGGTGCCCTCGAAGAAGACGCGCAGGTCTTCGGTCGAGGAATTTCGCAGATCGGTGGCCGGCATACCGTTTCGGAACATGAGATTGCCGAAGACGGAGATGTTGGTGCGACCGTCATCGCTGTTGTGACCCCATTTCACCGTGGCCGTTGTCTCATCCAGCGAGGTCCCCTCGGACGCACCGTACTGCAAGTTCAGCTGCAATCCATCGTAGTCGTCCTGAAGTATCGTATTCACCACCCCGG
The DNA here is from genome assembly GCA_020628635.1 of Hellea sp. Classification (GTDB taxonomy): domain Bacteria; phylum Pseudomonadota; class Alphaproteobacteria; order Caulobacterales; family Maricaulaceae; genus Litorimonas. The sequence continues at coordinate 12,203 of JAHDEU010000019.1, forward strand.
CCACGGCGTCCGTGCCATAAACGGCCGACGCGCCGTCGCGCAGCACTTCAAGGCGCTCCACCCCCGTGACAGGCAGCGCGTTGGAGTTGACGGACACGACCGGGACGAGATCCTCAGCCTGGGTGCCCGGATGGAGCACGAGCCGGCGGCCGTTGAGAAGAACCAGCGTGTTGCCTGTGCCCACGCCGCGAAGGTTGATCGAACCGACGTCGCCGCGCGCGCCGTTGATGCCGGAAAAGCGCCCCTCCCGGAACGACACGTCTCCGAGCTGGGGGATGCTGGCGAGCAGTTCGTCGCCGCTGACCGCGCCGGTAACTTCGATGTCCGCCTGCGTCAGGACCGTGACCGGCAGGATACCGGCAATGTCCGAGCCGACGATCTGCGTGCCGACGACGACGATCTCGTCTTCCTCGTCGGTGTCCTGTGCAAAGGCCGGAGCCGTGAGCGCCGCGAGTGCGGCTCCTGAACACAGTGCTGCTCTCAAACAGTGACGCATCGCGATATCTCCCCCTGACCGTTCGTTAATCTCCTTAGACCGTCTGTTGGGAAAGTAGGAAAGCGAAATTTGATCGGAGGCCGATAGCCGGAGGCTATGGAAGCGCATGTGATTGCAAAGTAATTTGGCACTAGGTGTCCGCAAACAGTGCCTCCAATTCTGCCGCGATGAGACGCCCGAGCTGGTCGACTAGCGCGAGATCGAGTCCCTTTGTGGCATAGACCAAATCGATAGCGATGGGTTCAAGCTCGGGAATATCGTGGAGGCTGAGACCCGCCATATCACCGGACCGCGCCGTCACCCCGTCGACGACCGCGACGCCGGACCCGCAGCTCACCAGGCTCTTCGCCAGATGGTATGTATCGACCACCAGCCGTGCCGGGCTTTCCAGGCCGACGCGTCCCGATCCCAATTGCCGACCGAGCACACTCCTCAAGCTCAAATCGATACGCTGCAAACCGTCCAATTCAGTCAGGCTGACGGGCCCCGAAGCGAGCGGGTTGTCGGCGATCGGGGCGATGCAGACATAGCGTGTGGTCGTGATCTGCCGCTTCTTCAGCCGCGGCCGGGACGGAGAGTTGAACACCAACCCGATATCGATATCGCCGCGCATCAGCCTTCTAGCGATTTGGTCCTCGTGGAGCGTCTGGGCTTCGAGTGTGACGGAGGGCTCACTGTCGCAAAACCGCGCCATCGCTCGGGGCGCGACCTCCAGTCCCAATGCGGGCACCATGGCAAAACGCAAATGCCCCGCGCCCTGATCCGTGAGCCGCTGCGCGAGTGCCTGAAGGTCTGAGAGATGATCGAGCGTCGAGCTCGTCGCCTCGAAAAGCGTCTCGGCACGCGGCGTCGGCTGCAACCGCCCGGCGACCCGGTCGAACAGCGAGAAGCCCAACTGATCCTCGAAGCGGCGCAGAACCTTGCTGACCGTGGGCTGCGACACACCCAGCGACCGTGCCGCTTCGGATATCGATCCCGAGAGAACGATGGCATTGAACACTTCGATCTGGCGAAATTTCATGGTTCGACCGTCCCGCCTCCCAACGCCGTCAATGGCCATCCAGTGTTCATCGGGTAGAGTGAAGATGACCCGTCATGCCCGCAAGGGCCACGTTGCGAAAGCAGCCGACAAAGTTGTCAGAGCTCAAAGCGCTCCGACCCTGCGCCAGAATGATCCCGAGCCACTCAGTGAAGTTAGCCGACACTATGCCCTGCATGCAGTTCGCGAGGTGCGCATAAAAGCGTCTGAGCGAGCCACAACGAGGCGAAACGAGTGCATTTGAGAAAATATGCGCACCGGGGAGGATTCGAACCCCCGACCCCCAGATTCGTAGTCTGGTGCTCTA
>JAHDEU010000020.1 GCA_020628635.1 Hellea sp.
ACAGCGCCGACAGCTACCACAAACGCCTGCGCCCGGCCGCCTTGCGCGAACTTGGCGCGGGAGAGCATCCGAGCGTGTTTGTCGTCGCGCCGAACAGCCCGGCCTCGCGTGCGGGCCTGCGCCCCGGCGACCGTTTCCTGCGGGACGGAAAGCCCATGGGCGGCGCGGCACTCCGCGACGCGCTGGGCGAGAGCGGCGGGACACTGTCCGTGCAGCGCGGGCTGGAAACGCTGTCCGTCGAGCTCGTGCCGGAAACGACCTGCGCGTCGGGGCTGCGCCTGCAGGACGGCTCCGCCATCAATGCCTATGCGAACGGCCGCACCATCACGGTCAGCGCGGGCATGCTGGAGTTCGTCGACAGCGACGAGGAGCTCGCCCTGATCGTCGGCCACGAGCTCGCCCACAACACGATGGGACATATCCGCAAGTCGGTCATGAACTACCTGCTGTCGGGCGGGGCGACGCGCTATACGCGGCCATTCGAGAGCGAGAGCGACTATGTCGGCATGTACTACATGGTGCGCGCAGGGTTCGACCCGGCGGGCGTGGAGGATGTGTGGCGCAGGCTGGCCGAGGTCGATCCGAAATCCGTGAACCGTGCCAAGACGCACCCGACCTTCCCCGACCGCTACCTGCGCCTTGCCGCAACCCGCGCGGAAATCGAGGCCAAACAGGCGGCCGGCGAGCCGCTGATCCCGAACTTCAAGAAGACGGCTGATGCTGCGCAAGACTAGCGCGGTCGCGGCGGCCACCCTGCTCTGCGCCTGCGTCGATGCGGCGAGCCCGGAGGCGCAGGCCGCTTCCCCGGCTCCGATCCCCACTCCGGTCGAAACAACTGCCGAAGCTCCGGTCGACAATTACGCGTCATTCGGCGCGGTGCTGCAGCGCCATCAGGACATGGCCGCGCGGGTCGCGCGCATCAGCCGCCGCCTGCGCGTGGCCAATGCGCCGCTTTGCGCTGTCACGCGGCTGGATGCCGGGCTCTCGACGCACCGCCTGTCCGACTACCCCGTGCCGATCCAGCCGCTGGCCGAGCACTTCATGCAGATCACCGGCGAGGGCCGTTTCGTGCGCTTCGTCGTGCCCGGCAGTCCGGCGGACGACGCCGACATACAGCGCGGCGAGCGCATCGCATCCGGCTGGCCGATCCGCGACGGCGAGCCGCTGGTGCTGGGCGACGGCGCGGTCACGCTCGAGCCGGACACCGCCTGCGCCATTCCGGCCTTCGTCGTCCAATCGGACACGCTCAACGCCAGCACGGATGGCCGAGAGATCGACCTGTCATCCGCCCTGGTCGAGCAGGCGGGCGACGATAGCGGCCTCGCTTTCGTGATCGCCCACGAAATGGCCCATGTGATCCGCCCCCCCGTCGAGGGCATGAGCCGCTGGGACGTGGAGCTGCAAGCCGATGCCGACGCGCTGGTGCTGATGCGCAATGCGGGTTTCGACATAGACGGCACGGTGCGGGTCTGGGCCGCCGGGGTGGAGCTGCACCGCGACAGCCAGGCGCTGTCGCTGACGCACCCGCCCGTGGACATCCGCCTGCAAGCGCTGCGACGCGCACTGTCGGAAACGCAGCGGCGGAGCAGCCTGGTGCGCGCAGACGAGGTGATGGAGCTGGAGTAGATCGGGAAGGACGCGAACACGTCCCTCCGTCGCTCACCCCGTGCTCGACACGGGGTCCAGCTATCGGTCAGTGCCCAAGGTAGGAGATCGCACAGACTCGCGACCTGGACCCCGGATCAGGTCCGGGGTGAGCGAAGAATGAGAGAACGGTCCATCTCCGCCGTCATCGTCCCCGGGCTCGACCCGGGGCCTATTCGCATTGACCGTCGACCACCGATGCCTTTGCGTTATCAGACGACCCGCGATGCGAATGGACCCCGGAGCAAGCCCGGGGACATTGACTTACACAATGTCGCTCATCCCCGCGAAGGCGGGGATCCAGTCATGCGAGGCTGTGCGGTTTCCAAGCGATCGCGCGATCCCGAATAACTGGATCCCCGCCTTCGCGGGGATGAGCGAAGGAAGAGAGGTTCGAGGGACGGACCAGTTTGTGCCCTACGGCTCCCCCACCGGCACCGTCAGCGTCACTGTCTGCCCGTCCGCATAGCTCAGCGTGACGTTCGCATCTGTTGCCCCGCCAAGTTCCGCGCCGAACATCATCAGGTGGTACCCAGCCGGCTCGAAGCGCACCGTTTTGCCTTCCGGCAGTTCCACCCGCTCGACGCGGCGCATGCGCATGACGCCGCCGTCCACCGTGTGGGTATGCAGCTCGATGTGGGCGGCCGCGTCGCTGGACGCGCCGGTGAGCACCATGTCGCCGCCAATGGCCTGCGCGTCGAAATAGCCCGCCGCCACGTCGCGGCCCGCAAGGGGCGGCTTGATATAGGCGTTGCTGATCTCGACGCGGGGTGCGTCCGTTGTCGTTTTACCCGAACACGCGGCGAGGCCAGACAGGCCGGCGAGCGCAACCGTCGCGCCCAAGGCAAGGTGCTTCAAGACGCACTCCCGTGGAAACCGATGATGCGGCGCACATCCGACATGACGGGTTCAGATAGCGCGCGCGCGCCGTCCGCGGAACGCGACATGATGCGGTCGAGCTCGTCCGGGTCCGCGAGATAACGCCGCATGAGGTCGCCCACGGGCCGCAACGCCTCGACCGCGACCTCGGCGAGGGCCGCCTTGAACGGGCCAAACTGGGAGCCCGCATGGTCGCTCAGGACCTGCGCTTCCGGGATGTCGGCGAGGGCGGCGTAGATGGAGACGAGATTGGCAATGTCGGGGCGGCCCTCCAGGCCGTCTGCCTCGCCCGGCACGCCGCCCGTATCGGTCTTGGCCTTGCGGATCTTCTTGGCGATCTGTTCCGGTGTGTCGGACAGGTTGATGCGCGACGCGTCCGACGGGTCGGACTTGGACATCTTCTTCGTGCCGTCGCGCAGGCTCATCACCCGCGCGCCGGGGCCGTCGATCAGCGGTTCGGGCAGCGGGAAGAAATCGGGCGCGCCCGCCGGCTCGCCGAAGTCGCGATTGAACTTGGCGGCGATGTCGCGGGACAGCTCCAGATGCTGCTTCTGGTCCTCGCCGACCGGCACATGGGTCGCCTTGAAGGCGAGGATGTCGGCGGCTTGCAGCACGGGATAGTCGAAAAGGCCGACGCTCATGGCCTCGCTGTTCTTGCCCGCCTTGTCCTTGAACTGCGTCATGCGCTGCAGCCAGCCCATGCGAGCGACGCAGTTGAAATACCAGGCGAGCTCTGTGTGGGCGGGGACAGCACTTTGGGCATAGACCAGCGCCTTGTCCGGCTCCACGCCTGCCGCGAGGAAGGCGGCCGCGATGTGGCGCGTCTGGTCGGCGAGCTTGCCGGGCTCCTGCGGCACAGTGATGGCGTGCAGATCGACGATGCAGAACAGGCAGTCATGGTCGTGCTGCAGGCGCGCAAACTTGCGCAGCGCGCCGAGATAGTTTCCGAGATGCAGCGTGCCGGTGGGCTGCACGCCGGAGAAGACGCGCGGGGAATGAGTTGTATCCGTCATGACTTCCTGAAGGCGCCTTTCACGTCGGCGAGGCCATAGGCGCGCAGGGCCGTGGCGGCAACCGCGAAGACGGCGGCGCCCGCGCCCGTGATCAGCAGCAGGGCGAGCAGGTCAATGAGGATGCCGGTCTGGCTGAGGTCGGGCACGAAGCGCACAGCCCACCAGAGAAACGCGCCCATCGCCAGCGCCGCGAGCACGATGCGCGGCAGCCGCGTGATGAGCCTTCGGTCGAGCACGAGATGCCTGTCCCGGCGCAAGATCAAAGACAGCCCCACCACATTTGCCCACGCCGCAACGGCTGTGCCGATGGCCAGCCCCTCGAAGCCGATCTGGCGGAACAGCGCGTAGCCGACGACCACATTGATCACCGCATTCACGCCCGCCCAGACCATGGGCGTCCTGGTGTTCTCGCGCGCGAAGAAGGCCGGGGTTAGCACCTTGAGCAGCACGAAGGCGGGCAGGCCCAGCGCGAACCAGCGCAAGGCCCGCGCCACCTGCTCCGTCGTGTCCGCCGTGAATGCGCCGCGCTCATAAAGGCCGGAGATCAGCGGCTCGGGAATGGTGAACAGCGCCACGGCCGCCGGCAGGGTGAACAGCATGGAGAGCTCCACCGCGCGGTTCATGCTCTCCATCGCGTCCGTGTCGCGGCCCGCTCTCAGCGACCGCGACAGCGTCGGCAGCAGCGCCACGCCCATGGCGATGCCGATCATGCCGAGCGGGAGTTGGTAGAGGCGGTCGGCATAGGTGAGAAAGCTCGCCGCCTTGTCCTGCGTCGTCGCGATATTGTGGCTGACCAGCAGGTTGATCTGGGTGATGCCCGCGCTGATGATGCCGGGAATGCCGAGGGTGAGCAGGCGGCGCACGCCCGGCGTCAGGCGCGGACGCTTGAGCGTCAGCTTGAACCCTGCCCGCTTCGCACCCCACACCACCACGGCGGCCTGCAGGAAGCCGGAGATCGTGATCGCGAATGTCAGCGCCAGCCCGATGCCGCGCTGGTCCAGACCGAAGCGCGGCGCGGCGACCAGCGCGGAAATCATGCAAAGGTTCAGCAGGATCGGAACGGCGGCCGCGATGGCGAAGTGGTCCCGCGTATTGAGCACGCCCGAGAACAGCGCCGTGACACTCATGAACAGCAGATAGGGCATGGTCACCAGCGCATAGGTGACGGCCAGTTGGAATGGCGACACGCCGTCTGCGCCCGCCACGCGGTCCAGCCCGAAGCCGATGACATTCAGGCTGATCGGCATGGTGAGCTGGAACGCGACCACGATGATGGCGACTGTGCCCACCAGCGCGCTGGCCGCTTCCGACGCGAACTGGTCTGCGGCCGCGTCGCCGTCCTGCTCGATCCTCTTGGCGTAGAGCGGCACGAAGGCGGCGTTGAACGCGCCTTCGGCGAACATGCGGCGGAAGACATTGGGCAGCTTGAAGGCGGTGAAGAAAGCATCAGACACCCCGCCCGCGCCGAGATAGCGCGCCACCAGCATGTCGCGCACGAGACCCAGCACGCGGCTGACCAGCGTCAGCGACGCGATGATGGCGGTGGAGCGCAGCAGCCGCATGAGCTTTACGCGGCGACCTTGTCGATCGGACCAGACAGCGCCGTCTTCAGCGCGGCCCGCACGCGCTTGCGAAGCGCCTCGTCCAGCTGCCCGTCCTCGCCGATGCGCCGCACATAGAAGCAGTCCACGGCGCGCTCGCCGATGCCCTCGACATGCGCCGACAGCACGGACAGATCGTGCTCGTAGAGCGTTTGCGCCAGCGCCCAGAGCAGTCCGGGACGGTCACGGCCCTCGACCTCGATGATGGTCGTGTCGCCGCGCGCGCTGTCCGAGAACTTGATCTTGGACTTGACCGGGATGGCCTCGGAGCGGCGCGAGCGGATGGGGTCGGGGATGGTGACGTCAGTCCCACCATCGACCAGTACGGCGGTCGCGCGCCGCGTCAGCAGATCGCGCGCATGGCCGCTATCGGCCCCGAAGGCATGGCCGTCGGAATTGTGCAGGTAGAACACGTTGAAGACCTGCCGGATCGTCTCGCCGTCTTCGCCTTCCACTTCCGGCCCCGTATGCAGCCGCGCGCCCGCCACCATCGCACCGCAGGACGCGATGACACGGGCGAGATCGGCGAACAGGCCGGGCCGGTCATGGGTCAGCACCCAGAGCTCGGTCGCGTCCTGCTTGCGGTCCACGCGGGTCTGCACGCCGTGCTCCAATCCGGCCTCGATCACCGAGTCGATGAACCGCGTGTGGCGTAACAACTGGGTCATGTCGAACTGGTTGAAATAGCTCGGCCCGAACCGTTCCAGCACGGGCGCGACCCGTGCGCCCATGTCGCCGGGCAATCGCTCGATCAGCTGCTCCTCCAGCGTGCTGGCGCGCGCAATGCCGTCCAGCTCCTCGCGGCCGTCCAGATAGGCGAGCGCGGCCTGGTAGAGCCCGCGCAGAAGCGTCGCCTTCCAGTCGTTCCAGATGCCCGGCCCGACGGAGCGGATATCGCACACGGTCAGCACATAGAGCAGGCGCAGCCGCGCCGGAGACCCGACCAGCCGCGCGAACTCCGCCACCGTTTCCGGGTCGGAGATATCCCGCCGCTGCGCCGTCTCGCTCATTTCCAGATGCGAGCGTATCAGCCAGGCGACGGCCTCGGTCACCTCGCGAGGTTGCCCCAGACGGCGGCAGGCGCGGCGGCCGAGCTGCGCGCCCTCGACACACTGGTCGCCATGCCCCTTGCCCGTGTCGTGCAGCAGGCAGGTCAGCATCAGGATGAGGCGCTCCTGCTTGGTCAGCTGGGACGCGACGTCGTTGACGACGGGCATGTCGGCATTGCGCCCGTCCAGCAGATCATCCGCCTCGCTGACCAGCCGCAGCGTGTGCTCATCAACCGTGTAGGCGTGGTGCATGTTGAACTGGGTGCGGGCGACAATGCCGCCGAACTCGATGAGGTAGCGGCCCAGCACGCCCGCCTCGTTCATCAGCTTCAGCGTGGCATAGGGCGCCTTGGCCGTGTGCAGCATGCGGGTGAAGATCGCGGCGTTGTCCGGATCGCGGCGGAAGTCCGCGTCGATCAGATTGCGGCGAAAATCGATGGCCTGCAGCGCATCCGGATGAATGTCGAGATTGCGCCGCCCGGCGGTCTCGAAGATCTGCAGGATGATGGACGGGTCGTCGCGGATGGTCAGCGGGTCGCGGAAGTCCAGCCGCCCGGTATTGAGCTTCAGGTCCGGATTGCGCAGGTCGTTCCGCCGCCCCGGCAGGAATGCATAGAGGTTGGGAATCTTGATCGCGCGCTGGGCTTCCAGCTTGGCGCAGGCGATCCGGGTCAGCGCGCCGACCTCTTTCGCATTGGTGAAATATTCGCGCATGAAGCGCTCCACCGCGACTTCGACGGGTCCCGACGCATGGCCCATCAGGCGGCACAGTTCGACCTGCCGGTCAAACGACAACGTCTCGGCGGCGCGGCCCGTGGTCCAATGCAGATTGTGCCGCGCGCGCCACAGGAAGTCGGCCGCGCGCTGGAAGCGGTCGGCGGCCTGCTGGTCGAACAGACCCATCTCGACATAGCCCGCCGCGTCCTGCGGATCGTTGACCACCCCGTCCTTGTCCAGGAACCGCCCGATCCAGTAGAGCACATGGAGGTCGCGCAGGCCGCCCTTGCTCTCCTTGATGTTGGGCTCGATGACGTAGCGCGAATTGCCCTCGCGCGCGTGGCGCTGGTCGCGCTCCTCCAGCTTGCCCGCGATGTAGGGGCGCCCGGACCCCTTGGTCAGCTCGCGCCGGATGCGCGTGTGCAGCTCGGTGGCAAGGTCCTCGTCGCCGCGCAGGAAACGCAGGTCGAGCAGCGCGGTGAGGATGGTCTGGTCCTCCTTGGCGAGCTTCACCGACTGGTCCGCCGTCCTCACCGAATGGCCGACCTTCAGCCCGAGGTCCCACAGCATGTAGAGCACGTATTCGGTGAGCCTCTCGACATGGGCGCTGACCTTCTTGTCGTTGGTCAGGAACAGCAGGTCGAGGTCCGAGAACGGCGCCATTTCCGCCCGGCCATAGCCACCCACGGCGCAGAGCGCGACGCGCTCGCTCTCGGTCGGATTGGACGCGCGGATCTCGAACCCGGTCGCATAATCCCACAGCGCACCGACGACGATGTCGTGGACCGACGCGATCAGCCGTGCCGTCTCCAGCCCGTCCGTGCGGCCGTTGTCGAAGAGCTGCCGCGCATGGTCGAGGCCGGTCTTCAGAGCGGCCTTCAGCGCGGCGAGCACGGACGCGCGCGGGTCCTTGGCGGCGGCGCAGGCGGCGAGCTGTTCGGCGAGCGCACGCACATCGACCGCGCTGGTGGGCGCGTCGGGGCGTTCGGGAATGGGTATCGGTTTGCGGGCCATTAGGGCTAGAACCTGCCAATCAGTTTGCGCCGCAAGGCATAAACCAGATCCAGCGCATCGCGAGGCGAAAGCGTGTCGGGATCGAGATTTCGCAGAGCGTCCTCCACCGCGCTCGGCTTGGGCGCGGCGGCAGGCGGCGCGCCGTTGAACAGCGGCAGGTCCGACACGCCGAGGTCGGTCCCGTCCGCTTCCAGCTTGTCGAGCACGGCTTTCGCGCGCGCCACGGCCGCGGGCGGGAGTCCGGCGAGCTTCGCCACCTGGATGCCGTAGGAGCGGTCGGCCGCGCCCTCGCGGACGTCGTGCAGGAAGACCAGATCGCCGTCATGCTCGCGGGCGTGAAGCGAGAGATTGGCGGCGGAGTCCAGCTCGGAGACCAGTTCTGTGAGCTCGTGATAATGGGTCGCGAACAGCGCGCGGGATTTGTTGACCGCGTGCAGGTGCTCCACCGCCGCCCACGCAATGGACAGCCCGTCGAACGTGGCCGTGCCGCGCCCGATCTCGTCGAGAATCACGAAGCTGCGCTCCGTCGCCTGGTTCAAAATGGCGGCGGTTTCGATCATCTCCACCATGAAGGTCGAGCGGCCCTTGGCCAGATCATCGGACGCGCCGACGCGCGAGAAGAGCCGGTCCACCACGCCGACATGCGCCGACGCTGCCGGGACGAATGAGCCGGCCTGGGCGAGCAGCACGATCAGCGCGGATTGGCGCAGATAGGTCGACTTACCCGCCATGTTCGGGCCGGTGATGAGCGCGAGCCGCGCGTGCTCCGCACCCTTGCCGTCGAGTTTCGTGTCGTTGGGCGTGAAGCGCGATGCCGACTGGCGGCGCAGGGCTTCCTCGACGACCGGGTGCCGTCCGGCCTCGATTTCCAGCCGCAGCGAGTGGTCCACGACAGGATGGCACGCCCCCGCTTCCAGCGCCCAGCTCGCCAGCGCGGCATGGACATCCAGTTCCGCCAGCGCATTGGCGAGATGGCGGATCGGCGCGGCAAGCTGGTCGGCGCGGGCACGAAGGCGCTCATATTCCTCCAGCTCCAGCGCCAGCGCCTTTTCCGCCGCGCCCGTGATCTTGCCGTCCAGCTCGGCCAGTTCCACGGTCGTGAAGCGCACGCCGGACACCAGCGTCTGGCGGTGGATGAAGGGCTCCACATTGAGCAGCTGGTCGGCGAAGCGCGGCTTCACCTCGATATGGTAGCCCAGCACGTTGTTGTGCTTGATCTTCAGCGCCGTCACGCCGGAGTGCGCCGCATAGCGCCCCTGCAGGGCTGCGACGCTCCGGCGCGTCTCGTCCCGCGCGCCCCTGAGCTTGTCGATCTCCGCCGACCAGCCCGCGCGCACCAGACCGCCGTCCCTCGCCTGCATGGGCGGGTCGTCGACCAGCGCCTTGCCGAGATCGCGCGCAAAGGCGGCGAGTTCCGCCTTGTCCGACAGCGACAGCCGGCCCAGCACGTGCTCCAGCCCCGGCACGATGCCGAGCGAGGGCCGCGTCGCCGCATCGGCGTTGATCGCCTCGCCCGCCATGATGCTCGAGCGCAATGTGAGCAGATCGCGCGGACCCCCTCGCCCCAGTTGCAGCCGCGACAGCGCGCGCGCCGCATCGCCCGTGCCCTTGAGCATGCTGATCAGCGCCGCGCGCCACGCATCCTCGCCCGCCAGCTGCGCCACGCAGGCGAGCCGTTCGCGGATGCGCGCGACATCCGTCAGCGGCTTGGTGATCCGGTCCGCGAGCATCCGTCCGCCCGGCCCCGTCACGGTCCGGTCGATGACGGAGAGCAGCGAACCCTTGCGCTTGCCCGCCAGCGTGCGGTCGATCTCCAGCGAGGCGCGGGTGGCGGCGTCGATGCTCAGCCAGCCCGAACGCTCCCTGCGCCGCGGGGCCGACAGCGCCGTGCGCCCGCCCGCCTGCGTCAGCTCGACATAGCCGACCAGAGCACCTGCGGCCGCGATCTCTTCCGCCGCGAAGTCGCCCACGCCGGACAGGTCGCCCAGCCCGAAGCGGTCCTTCAGCAAGCTCTCGCCCGCGCGCCGATCAAACCGCACATCCGCCAGCGGGGTCAGCGCAAAGCCGCTCTCCGCCCAGTCGGAATAGAGCGCTTCCGGCAGCAACAGCTCGGAGGGCCTCAGAGCGGACAGCTCGGACAGAAGGTCGTCCGGCTCGACACTCGCTGTATGGAAGCTCCCGTCTGAAATATCCGCCCAGGCCAGCGCCGCATCGCCCGCGCGCCCGATGAACACGGCCGCCAGCACATTGCTCTGAGACGCCTCCAGCAGCGAATCTTCGGAAATCGTGCCGGGCGTGACCAGCCGCACGACTTCGCGCCGCACGACCGACTTGCTGCCGCGCTTCTTGGCTTCCGCCGGGTCTTCGGTCTGTTCGCACACCGCCACGCGGTGCCCCGCCCGGATCAGCCGCGCGAGATAGGTCTCCGAGCTGTGAACCGGCACGCCGCACATGGGGATCGCCTCTCCCGCATGCTTGCCGCGCTTGGTCAGCGCGATGTCGAGCGTCGCGGCCGCGCGCACGGCGTCGTCAAAAAACAACTCGTAGAAATCGCCCATGCGGTAGAACAGCAGCGCGTCTGGGCCGACCTCCTCCTTGATGGCGAGATATTGCGCCATCATGGGCGTGGGCTTTGACGTTGTTGCAGTGCTCACCACCCAACTGTGGCAGGCTTGCGCCGCTTAGTGAAGACGCGGCCGCGTCTCCGGCGTGGAGAATTACCGGCCCCGTTGAACACTTGGCGCGCCGCGCGCCGTGGCCTAGTCGCGTTGCATGAGCGAGACTGAAACCATCACCACGCGCGGCGCCCTGCGGTCGGCCGTCCGCGACCGGCAAGTGCTCGCCATGCTCATACTCGGCCTCGCATCCGGGCTTCCTTACGCGGCGGTGGGCGGCACGCTCAACGCCTGGCTGACGACGGTGGATGTGAAGCCCACGGCCATCGGCCTGCTGTCCTGGGCGATCCTGGCCTATTCGTTCAAGTTCATGTGGGCGGCCGCCTTGCAGGGACGTCGCACGCCGCTGGGGTTCAAGACCGGGCCGAGACGCGGTTGGATGGCGATCTTTCTCGCCGCCGGAGTGATCGGCATGGCCCTGCTGGCCTTTTCCAACCCGCCGAGCGGTCTGCTGTTCATCGCGCTGGTCAGTGTCGGCATTGCGGTCGCATCGGCGAGCTTCGACATCGTACTGGCCGCGTGGCGGATCGAGGTCGCGCGCGACGGCACACATCTCGACATCCTCTCCACGGTGGAACAGTTCGGCTACCGCATCGCGTCCATGGTCGCGGGATTCGGCGCGCTGATCTTTGCCGACTATTTCGGCTGGCGCGCGACCTTTCTGGCGATCACCGTGCTGCTGGCCCTCTCCGGGGTCGGCATCTGGCTGGCCAAGCCGACCCGCGTAACGGACGCGCCCGAGCAGACTCAGATTTTCGGCGCGAACCTAACCCAGCGCCAGCGCCATCTCGGCACACTGGTCGTGCTCGCGGGTTGGGCGGCCGCCTTCTACCTGATCGCCAGCTTCGCAGGCGCGGCACTGGAAGACCCGGCCAACAATTCCGCGCGCGATTTCATCAGGACGCGCGGGCCGTGGGTGGTCGGGCTGACCGTGGTCTGGCTGGGCGTGGCGGCGGCCGTGCTGGTCGGCCTGAACGCGCGCCAGGACGCGCCAGCCGCGCCCGCCAAGCCATCGCCCATTCTCGACACGCTCTACGGCGCGATCGTGGTGCCGATGATGGAGCTGATCGGGAGGCTGCGCTGGGCGGCCGTGCTGGTCGTGCTCGTCGTGCTGTCCTACCGCTTCACCGACCTGATCTGGGGGAGCTTCGCCTACCCCTTCTATCTGGGCGAGAATTACGGCGCGCTGGGACACACGCTGACCGAAGTGGGTTTCGCGTCCAAGCTGATGGGCGTGTTCGCGACCATTGCCGGGATTGCGCTGGGCGGCCTCGCCATGCTGCGCTTCGGGCGCATGCCGGTTTTTTTCATAGGCGCGGTGCTGGCGGCGGCGACGAACCTGCTCTTTGCCGACCTCGCGCTGGGCGCGACTTACACCGATCCGGTGCTCACATTCCTGCAGCTCGACCACCTGTTCGAAGCCTTCGGCATGGACATCCGCATGGCGCGGCTGACCTCCGTCATTGCGCTGGAGAACATCGCGGTAGGCCTCGCGAGCGCGGCGTCCATCGCCTATCTATCGTCCATCGTGAACAAGCAGTTCGCCGCTGTGCAATATGCGCTGCTGGTCAGTCTCGTCATGTTGCTGGGCACGCTGGGACGTCCGGCCATCGGGCAGATCATCGAGCAGGACGGGTTCGCGCGCGCCTTTGTCATCTGCGCCGCGCTCGGCGGCGTGGCGAGCGTGCTGGCGCTGCTGGAATGGATCCGTATCGCGAGGGCGGAGCGCAGGATGCCCTAGCGCGCCAGAGAGCGCGTCACTGCCGCTTTAGCTGGCCAGCGCCTGCTGCGGGTTTATCGCCCAGCGGTCGACCATCTCCGACAGTTCTTCGGCCGAAACGGGCTTGGTCATGAAGTCGTTCATGCCACTGTCGAAACACGCATTGCGGTCGTCGTCGAACGCATTGGCGGTCAGGGCGATGATGGGCAGATCGGAGGGCACATTGGGCAGGGTGCGGATTTTGCGGGTCGATTCCAGGCCGTCCATGTTGGGCATGCGCATGTCCATGAAGATGAGGTCGAAGCTCGACGTTTTCATGGCTTCCACCGCCTGTTGCCCGTCCTCGACCGTTTCCACCGTGTGGCCTTCGGCCTCGAGCAGCGTGCGGGTCAGCAGGGCGTTGATGGCGTTGTCCTCGGCCAGCAGGATGCGGATGGCGCGGCCCGGCTCGTCATCGGGCGACGCGTTGGCGGCATGGGCCGCTTCCGTGATGCTGTCGGTCACGGGTTCAGGCTCCACCGCGCCCACGGCCTTGGCGATCACGGCGTCGCGCCAATTGCTGCCGAGCACGGCCTCGTCATTCTCGATGGGCAAGGCGCGGCGTTCGAAGTCGCGCTCGCGCTCGGCCTCCGCCGCAGGGGCGGGTTCGGGCGAGAAGGCGGGTTCGGCGTCAGGCGCAGCCATCTCCGCAGCCGGAGCTTCGGCAGTGGGTGTCGGAATGCGCGGGGCGGCCTCGATCTGCGGCACGTCGATCTCGGGAACATCAATGGTCACGACGTCGGAGACAGGTGTCTCCATGTGCGGCGCGGCGGGAGCGGGGGCGGGCGCTGCGACGGGCGGCGCGGCGGCGATTTCGGGCTCATAGACTGGCGCAGGCGCGGGCTCGGCGACCTGCACGGGCGCCGGCTCTGCAATGACGGGCTCTGCCATGACGGGCTCGGCCATGACGGGCTCGGCTTGGGCGGGAGCCGCATGGGCGGCGTCGGACCAGGCATCGATCTGGGCCTGGGTTTCGTCATAGGCCGGTGCGGCGTCCACGGGTTGCGAGTTGGCCGGCGGCGGGCTGGAAGCCTCCACGAACGGCGTCACATTGCGCGCCAGCGCAAAGGCCGAGCCGTCCGCGCCGGGCAGTTCGACCCAGTCATAGACCTGCTCGGGCATGGTCGGCGTGGCGGGCGTGCGAATCTCGAACCGCGACGGGCCGGTGCCGGCTTGCGGTGTGTGCCAGCCGCCCACGGTCTGGCCGCGCCAATCCTCGACCCGGCCGCCGAAGAGCTGCAGGAAAGCGGCATTGACGAACAGCACGCGCCCCAGCCTGTCGCGCTTGAGGGCGGGGTCCGGCCAGGCCCAGAAATGGGCGGCGAAAATATCGTCCGGTGACTGTTGCATCAGGCTCCCCCGACGGCGTGCTTGCCACATGCGCACACACCTTCACCGCCGCGATGCCCAAACATCCTTAATTTTAGGTTGCCGGGGATGGGATAGTTGGTCCG
>JAHDEU010000021.1 GCA_020628635.1 Hellea sp.
CCTCGAAGCTGTCGGGGTCGAGCAGCAGGGAGAGCCGTTCGCGGGCGGTCAGCTTGCCGCGCGCGTGCTGGCTGTCGATCCGTTTCTGCCCGCCGCCGAGCTTGGCCTGCGCGCGGCGTTCCTGCAGTTCTTCGAGAATTTCGTTCATGGCCAGCCCTTGCAGAATTCCGATGCTATGTTCCCTGACGAGACGGGACTGTGACCGCAAGAGCGAAACAGGCCTTGCCCGCAATCAAACGATGCCCATCAGGCAGCCGATTACCCGGACATGTGGCGTGCGACATGTTATGCAGCTTTAAACGCCCAGCCGTGCAGGAATGGGCGTTGCCCGCGCCCCGCCATTCATTATTGCACGGGTGATCTGGGGGAAAAACCGTGCGGCGCGCAACACTCGGTGAGGGTTTCGCGCGTAAGAAGGCCGTTATGAAACTCAACCCCGCCTATGTGTTTGTCGGCGTCGCCACAGTCGCGCTCGGTGCCTGGTTCTACATCGGCACCAGCGGCGCGGGTGACGATGGCGGCATCTATGCCGATGTGGAGGAGCGGCAGGAGCAGGCCGCGCCCGCTCCCACCGTGGTCATCCGCAGCGTGTCGGCCCAGCCGCACACGGTGACCTTGAGCACTTACGGCAACACCCAGCCCAACCGCCGCGTCGATGTGAAGGCCAAAACGGCCGGCTCAGTCGCCGCCACGCCGGTCCGCGAGGGCGCGCGCGTCGCCCGCGGCGACCTGATCTGCCGCCAGGATGTGGATGCGCGCGAAGCGATCGTGGAACAGGCGCGCGCGCAGCTGGCGAAAGCCGAGAGCGACCTGCGCGCCACCACGACGCTGGTCGAGAAAGGCTACCGCTCGCCCGCCCAGCTCAACGGAGAACGCGCGGCGGTGGACGCCGCCAAAGCCCAGCTGAAACAGGCGGAGATCGAGCTCGGCAATGTCATGCTCCGGGCTCCTTTCTCCGGCATCTATGTGGAGCGCATGGCGGAGGTGGGCGACTATCTCGCGCCCGGACAGCCCTGCGGGCGGATCGTGGACCTAAACCCGCTCAAGCTCGACGTGCAGCTGTCGGAGACACAGGTCGGCAAGGTCAGCGAGGGCCAAGAGGTCGAGGTGCGGCTCGCCACGGGCGAAACGGTCACCGGCAAGATCGCCTTCATCCAGTCGGTCGCCAATCCGCAGACCCGCACCTTCCGCACCGAAATGCACCTGCCCAACCCCGACCTTTCCCTGAAGGCAGGCGTGTCGGCCACCGTGTCCATGGCGATCGGCGAAGTGGACGCGCATCTCGTGCCCGCCTCCATCATGGCGCTGGGCGATGATGGCGAGACGGGCATTCGCTATGTCGACAGGGACAACCGCGTGCGCTTTGCCGCCACGCGCCAGGTGGACGAAACGGCCCAAGGCCTCTGGGTGACGGGGCTGCCCCAGACTGCGCGCATCATCATCGAGGGGCAGGACTTCGTGTCGGTCGGCTCAGACGTGCGCCCGGTCTATGAGGGCGAGAGCACGCGCAACACCGCGCCCGTGGCGGGTCTGTCCGCCAATGCCGAGCTGGACTAGCAGCGCGTGAACCGGATCGTCGGCTTTGCGATAAACAGCTGGCGCGTGACGCTGGGCATCATGCTGTTCATCATCATGGGCGGCATCTTCGCATTGCGCGCCCTGCCGCTGGACGCCGAACCCGATATCCCAGTGCCGTTCGTGAATGTCCGCGTGGTGCTGCCGGGGGTGTCCCCGGCCGATGCGGAGCGGCTGCTTGTCCGGCCGCTGGAAACCGAATTGAAATCCATCGACGGCCTCGTGCAGATGGATGCGGTGGGCGCGAACAATGTCGCCTATCTCATCCTCGAATTCACGCCGAGCTTTGATCAGGACCAGGCCGTGCTGGATGTGCAGGAAGCGGTGGACCGCGCCCGCGCCGAGTTCCCCGAGGAAGCGCGCGAGCCGATCGTGCAGGAAGTGGACACCTCCACCGCACCGATCTTCGTGGTCAATCTGTTCGGCGACGTGCCCGAGCGCACGCTGCAGAACACCGCCAAGGAGCTGCAGACCCGGCTGGAGGGTATCTCGTCCGTCCTGGGCGCGAACATTTCCGGCGAACGGACGGACGTGCTCGAAGCCGTGGTGGACCCGACCCTGCTGGAAAGCGCGGGCATCACATTCGATGAGCTCGCCGCGACGGTCTCGCGCAACAATTCGCTCGTGACCGCTGGTTCGCTTGAGACCTCCGGCGGGCAATTCGGTGTGAAGCTGCCGGGACTGATCGAGGATGCGGACGATCTGGCGGGGCTGGTCGTGCGATCTGATAGCTCCGGCGCGGTGGTGCGCATGGACGACATCGCCGTGGTGCGCCGCACCTACAAGGACCCGCAGAGCTATGCGCGCTACAATTCTCGGCCCTCTGTTTCCATCGAGATCCAGAAGCGCAGCGGCGAGAATATCGTTTCCACCATCGAGCAGGTGAAGGCTGTGGTGGAGGACTATCAGGCGAGCCCGACCTGGCCGTCCACGATCCAGGTCGAATACAGCCAGGACAAGTCGCGCTACATTTTCGACATGGTGCGGAGCCTGTCTTCCTCCATCATCAACGCCATTCTGCTGGTCTTCGCCGTGTGTGTCATCGCGCTGGGGCTGCGATCCGCGCTCTTTGTCGGCTTCGCCATTCCGGGCTCCTTCCTGATTGCGCTGTTCATCATGTGGACGCAGGGCGAGACCATCAACATGATGATCCTGTTCGGGCTGATCCTCTCGGTCGGCGTGCTGGTCGATAGCGCCATCGTCATCATCGAATATGCCGACCGGAAACTGTCCGAAGGCCTGCCCGCGCGCGAAGCCTACCAGCTGGCGGGCGAGCGCATGTTCTGGCCGATCATCAGCTCCACGGCCACCACGCTCGCCGCCTTCCTGCCCCTGCTGTTCTGGGAGAGCATCACGGGCAAGTTCATGGCCTATTTCCCGCTGACCATGATCTATGTGCTGAGCGCCTCCGTCCTCATGGCGCTGATCTTCCTGCCGACCATCGGCGCGGTGCTGGGGGGCTTGCGTGAAGAGGGCAGGATCTGGCGCATATGGAACTGGATCGGCGCTGCGGTCGCGTCGCTGTTCGGCGCGGTCATGTTCAGGGGATTGTTCGGCGGTTTGCTGTCGGCCCTGCCGGGGCCGCTCGGGCTTCTGATCGTCCTCGCGGTCTTCGCGGCATTGTTTGCCGGATTGATGGTGTTTTCCTACACGTCTGGGCCCAGCGCATTCTTCGACCGATTGCGCGACCGCACCATTGCCAAGGCGCGCCGCGACGGTGATGCGCAGGCCCTAGCGCTTGCGGGAGAGGGCGGCGACCCGGCCATGCTCAAAGGGCCGACCGGCGTCTATGTCCGGCTGATCAAGACCCTCATCCGATTCCCGCTGCTATGCCTCGCTGCGACCCTTGCGCTTTGCATCGTGATCGTCTTCGGCTTTCGCGGCGCCATGTCCGGCCCGCCGCCCAAACCCGTCGAGTTCTTCACCCAGACGCCCTCTGACCAGGTCTACATTTTCCTGCGCGCGCGCGGAAACCAGACGCCCGCCGCCAAGCGCGACCTCGCTTTGGAGATCGAACGGCGCATCACGGATGCGCGCATCGAGGGCATAGAGGGCGTCTATGCCGTGGCGGGTTCGACCGGCGGCGGCGGCGCGCAGATGGACGGGCTGTCTGATACGCCCGGCGACAGCGTGGTGCGCGTCTTCTTCCAGCTGGAGGACTTTTCCGACCGCCGCGGCGTCTTGGCGATCATGGACGACATCCGGGACGCGGTCGCCGACATGCCGGGCGTGATACCCGAGGTGACGGCGGCCGGCAACGGCCCGCCCATCGGCAAGGATATCGGCATCGAATTCACCGGCCGCGACCGCCTGCTGGTCGCCGAGGCCACGCGCCAGGCCGAAGAGTTCCTGCGCACCATGGAGGGCGTGGAGGACCTCGAGACCACCCTGCCCCTGCCCGGCGTGGAGTATGAGCTGGTGGTGGACCAGGAGGAGGCCGGACGGCTGGGCCTCGATGTCGGGCGCATCGGCTCCACCGTGCAGTTCGTGACGGAGGGCGCGCTGGTCGGCTATTTCCGCCCGCTCGACAATGACGAGGAAGTCGAGATTCGCATCCGCCTGCCCGAGAGTGCGCGCGGCATCCGCGCGCTGGACGAGCTGCGCATCCAGACCCGCCAAGGCGCCGTGCCACTGGCGAGCGTGGTGGAGCGCCGTGCGAAGCCTAGAGAGGACACCATCAACCGCCGCAACCAGGCGGCTGTGTATGAGGTCAAGGCCAACACCATGGACGGCTATGCGCCCAATGTGCAGGTCGCCGCGATCGAGGACTGGCTGACCAACGAGGCCGAACTGCCCCTCGGCGTGAATTGGCGCTTCCTCGGCCAGCAGGAGGAGAACGCCGCCGCCGCCGCTTTCGGTGCGGCCGCCTTCGCGGCGATCCTGTTCATGATGAGCGTGATCCTGCTGCTGCAGTTCAACAGCTTCTACCACGTCTTCCTGACGCTCTCCGCCGTGGTCCTGTCGGTCTTCGGCGTGCTGCTGGGGCTGACCTTCTACCCTTACGTCTCCATGGTGCTGACGCTGACCGGCGTGATCGCGCTGATGGGCATTGTGGTGAACAACAACATCGTGCTGATCGACACCTATCAGCGCCTGCTGGAGCGCGGGTCCAACCCGGTCGATGCCGCCATCCGCACGGCGGCCCAGCGCCTGCGCCCCGTCATGCTGACGACGGTCACCACGATCGTCGGCCTCATGCCGCTGGTGATCGGTTTCGATGCGGATGTCACAACGGGCCAGTTCGACCCGAGAGGCTCCGGCACGTCGGACATCTGGAAGCCGCTCTCCTACGCGCTGGTCTGCGGGCTGGGCTTTGCGACCGTGCTCACCCTGCTGCTGACGCCCGTGCTGCTGGCCGCGCCCCATGTGCTGCGCGAACGCATTGCGCGCCGCATGGGCCGGCGTCCGGCGAAAGGAATAGGAAAGCCCGTGCTCGACCCGGCCGAGTAGTTTCCTATTCCGGCGCGGGCTCGATCTGCGCCGGCGTCTCATCCGGCGCGAAGATCGCCGTGCTCTGCATCCCGCCGCCGACCAGCGAGCGCCTGATCTGCCAGCGGAACGGCTCGAAGCTCACCGAAAGCGCGCCCTCGTCGCCCTCGCCCTCTGCTGCCACAGGGGGCAGCCTCTCGAACGGAACGGACACGGCGGCGCGCTCGCCCGACGGATCGCTCGGCAGCAGCTCCGCGCGCACATCATATTCGCCCAGCGGCATGACGGAGGCCGCGATATAGGCCCAGCGGCCATCCGCGCCGACGCGCGTTTCCCCGATCTGCGTATTGGCCACATAAAGGCGCACGCGGCCCGGATCGGCGCTGAGCCCGGAGAAGATCACACCGCCCGCATCATCATAGTCGATCGCGCCAATGGCGAGCGGACCCGAGGCGGGCAGCCCGCCAAAGGGGGAACTGACCAGCCGCGTCGGCGCGGCCGGCGCGGCGATCATGATCAACGGCGGCAGGCCGGCGGCCATGTCGGCCGGGCGGTGGATGCGGAAGACGGTCTCCACGCCCCTCAGCCCCGGCGCGCTGGCCGTGCCGTCGCCGCCCGTGCCCGTTTGCGCATTCACCGCGCTGTCCTCGAACAGCATCGCCTCGATCGCCATGGGGCGGTCGGGCACATCCAGCGTCGCCGACCACAGGCCATCGGCATTGGAGCGGACCTGTCGCACACGCTCGCCCCGGTCCAGCAGCATCACGACCGACGCGGGCTCGGCTGTCCCGGACAGGCGCAAGCTGGGTCCCGGCAACTCGGACACCTGCGCGATCGTCACGGGCGTCAGCGAGGCAGCGACAGGCCTGGAGAGCGCGAGGCGGCGCTGCGCATCATCCGCGTCCGAATCCGTCGTGGCGGCGATGCGGTCGGCGACCGACAGCCCGGCAAACAGCAGGAAGGCGAGCGCCAGCCCGCCCCCGATCATGCCCGCCACGCGCCGCTTTCTCATTCCTGCGCTCCCGCATTTCCCGAAATGTCATTCGCTTTCCGGCTCCCGCCCTCCTAGAGAGGCGATTGCCAACAGCAAAGAGAGTTACGCAGAGCATGAACCAGGACCCACAAACCTTCCGCATCGACCAGCAGCCCGAGAGCCTGCAATCCGTCGCCGTCTTCTGCGGCAGCTCGCCGGGCAATTCGCCCGAGCACATGGCGCTGGCGGCAAGGGTCGGCGAGGCCATCGCGGCGCGGGGCCTGCGCCTCGTCTATGGCGGCGGCGGGCTGGGACTGATGGGGCAGGTGTCCAACACCGCGCACAAGGCGGGCGCGACCGTGCTGGGCGTCATCCCGGACGTGCTGCGCGAGGTCGAAGCCACCCAGGCCAATATCCAGCACGTCTTCGTGCCGGACATGCACACGCGCAAGATCCGCATGTACGCGGAATCCGATGCCTTTCTGATCATCCCCGGCGGTATCGGCACGCTGGAGGAGGCCATCGAGCTGCTGTCATGGCAGCGGCTGAACCTGCACAACAAGCCGATCCTGTTCCTGTCTGATACTGGCTATTGGGATCACCTGCTCGCCGAGTTCCAGCGCATCATGGACGAGGGCTTCGCGTCCAAGGACATGGCCAATGACATCCTGACCGCGACGTCGGTGGAGGAGGCTTTCGCCAAGCTCGAAGACCGCATTGCTAACCCGCGCGAGCGCACGCCGCTGGGCCTGCGCGATGTGTCCGTGGAAACCCTCGCATGAGGGGCGACCGCAATTTGCCCCGGACCTGGGCGATTCGCGGTTGAAACTCTGCCGGCCTGCCCGGTAGAGCGGTGAAAGATGTCCGCTGCCTTGTGGTGCAGTCGGTGAGGAGAGATTCCAGTGACGGGTTCCAACCGAATGCGCCTTGGCGCAGCGCTGCTGCTATGCGCCTGCCTGCCCGCGCTCACGCCTGCGGCCGCCCATGCGCAGGACGCCGTGCAAACGGCAGAGCCGATCGTCACGGCGGGCGACGGCGACGCGGATCTCAGCGTGGCGGATAGCCCGGCGCAGAGCACGATGTCGGGCGACGATGCGGACGCGGCGCGCACCACCTACACGCCGGATTTCTTCGCCGTGTTCCAACCCAACACCGCCGGCGACATGATCGCGCAAGTGCCCGGCTTCAACCTGTCCTCCGGCGATGGCGGCTCGCGCGGCTTTGGCGAGGCGACGGCCAACATCCTGATCAATGGCCGCCGCCCCTCGACCAAGTCCCAGAGCGCGCGTGACCTGCTGGCCCGCATTCCGGCCGACACGGTCGTGCGGATCGAAATTCTCGACGGCGCGTCGCTCGACATTCCGGGCCTGTCCGGCCAGGTCGCCAATGTGGTCGCGCGCGCGGTCGACCTGTCGGGCCGCTGGCGCTATGCCGCGCGCTTCGAGGAAGGCACCGCCCCGCAACTGCTCGAAGGCAGTGTGGACATTTCCGGCAATCGCGGGGATCTCGCCTTTTCGCTGTCGGCCAATTCCGGGCAATTCACCTTTTCCGAGGACGGCACGGAGCAGTTCTTCGACGGCAACGGCGTGCTGGTCGAGGACCGGCAGGAGTTCCTGCAATTCGAGAACCGCCGCCCGGTGCTGTCGCTCAACCTCGCCTACACGCCGGACAATGACCACGTCGTCAATCTCAACGGCCGCATCCAGAGCCAGAACCGCACCTCAACCGTGCGCGAGGTCTTCACCGCCATCGATCCTGACAGGGTGAGCGGGGAGTCGTTCGGAGACGGCGGAGAGGACGAGATCGAGTGGGAGCTCGGCGCGGACTGGTCCTTCCCGGCCGGTCCCGGCACGCTCAAGTTCATCGGACTGATGCGGCGCGAGGACAGCGACTTTCCGACCGTGTTCGTCAACGCGCCCAATGGTCAGAACCCCGTGCGCAGCGCTTTCCTGCGCGAGGAGCTGGAAGGCGAAACCATCGGCCGGACGGAGTACAACTTCAAAATCGGCGAGGCTCACGACATTCAGGTCTCGGGCGAATACGCCTTCAACTTCCTGGAGTCGGATACGCGCTTCGAGAGCAATTTCGTGGAGCCCGTCCTCGACAGCGTGCGCGTGGAGGAAGACCGCTTCCAGGGCCGTGTGACGGACAGCTGGCAGGTCAGCGAGGAGGTCTCGCTGCAGATCTCCGCCGGCGCGGAATATTCCACGCTGGGCGTGGTCGGCCCGGGCCAGGAAAGCCGCAGCTTCTTCCGGCCCAAGGGGTTCGTCGCCGGCTCGTGGACGGCGTCGCCGACCTACACGTTGCGCGGCCGGGTGGAGCGCGGCGTCGGGCAGCTCAATTTCGGCACATTCGTCTCCACCCGCGGACTGATCGACGACCGCATCAATTCCGGCAATGACGACATCGTGCCGAGCCAGTTCTGGGAGGGCTCGCTGGAGCTGCAGCGCGTCGATCCGGTCTATCTGTCGGGCGCGGTCAAACCGTTCGTCCGCCTGATCGAGGATCCCATCGACCGCATCCTTTTCCCGGACGGAACGGACGGCCCCGGCAATCTGGACAGCGCTCTGCGCTACGGGGTGGAGGCCAATGCAACGCTGCTGATGGACGCGCTCGGCGTGCCGGGCCTGCGGTTCGAAGCCGAAGGCGGGCTGTTCGACAGCCGCATCGACGATCCGCTCACGGGCGAGCGCCGCCCGGTCTCGCGCAATGTCGAATATGTCTATGAGCTGGAGGCACGCTACGACGTGCCGGGCACGCAGATCGCGCTCACGGCGGAGCTGGAAAACGACCAGCTGAGCCCGCTCTTCCTGTTCGACGAAGTGCAGGATATCGTGGTGGATGCGCCCTTCTTCGAACTTGGCATCATCCACAAGGACCTGCTCGGCATGCAGGTGGAGGTGCGGCTGCAGAACATTCTGAACAATTCCATCACGCGCGAGCGGCTGCGCTTCCAGACCGAGGACAGGCGGCTCGGCGATCTGACCCTGATCGAGCGGTTTGCAAGAGACCGCGGACGGCGGCTGTCCATCGTGCTCTCGGACACTTTCTAGGGGCAAGCGGGCCTGCGGCCCAGCCCGGCCCTCAATCCGAACTTAAACGCGCATAGATGTCGTGATCGGCCCATTGGCCTGCGATCTTCAGCAATCCCCTTGCGCGCCCTTCGAGCTGGTATCCGCACGCCTCCAGCACGCGGACGGACGCCGCGTTGTCGGGCTGCACGGCAGCTTCCAAGCGGTGCAAGCCCAGCGTGGAGAAGCCGAAGCGCGACAGCGCGCCGACCATGGCGCGGCCATAGCCGCGATTGGTGTGGCTGGCCGCGACCCAGTAGCCGATCTTGGCGGCGCTCGCCGCGCCGCGCTCGACATGGGTGAGGTTGCACGCCCCGATCAGCGCACCCGTGTCGGCCCGCACGGCGTGGAAAGGATAGGCGCGCTCGCTGCTGACCATCTTGCGGAAACGCGACAGTCTGAGCCGGTAGGAGCCGCGCGACAGATGCGCGTCGGTCCATTCCGGCTCCCACGGGCGCAGATGTTCCGCATCACGGCGGCGGATGGTGGACCATTGGTCGAAATCCGCCCAGCGCGGATGGCGCAGGATGAGCGGCGAGGCCGAACCGGAGGACGGCACGGCGATCTCGGTCGAGAGCGTGACGCGGCGCAGGCTCATGCGCTGTCGGGGCCAAAGGAGAGCCGCCCGGCGCGGCGATGCAGAATGGCATAGATGCCCAGCAGGATCAGCGCGAATGACCACCAGGTCAGCATGTAGCTGACATGGTTGTTGGGGATGTCCGGCATGACCACGGGCAGGTCGTCTGCGCTGCTGCGGTTGTTGGATGCGTCGATATAGAGGTCCGCGCCGGGCAGCCAGTCGCCGCCCGCATTGACCTGATAGTAGCGGTTGCGTTCGGGATTGTCCGGCGTGCCGAGCCACCGCGCAAAGCCCCTGCGCGGCTGGATGCGCCGCACATAGCCCGCGCGCACGCCGTCCATGACAGGGGCGGACGCCGTGTCCTTGATGCTGTCCGCAACCGTGGGAAAGCCGACAATGGCGCGCGCGCTCCCCTGCCCCCCACTCTCTTCCACCACGCGCATGGGCATCCAGGCGATATTGCCTTCGGGGTGGTAGAGATGGCGGGTCTCGCCGACCGCTTGCCCGGTGAACTCGATGCGGCGGAAGTCGAGCGGGCCGTCCGTGGTGGACAGCGCGGCGAGCCCCTGCAGCGGCGGGGCGGACACGGCCGCCTCGACCTCGGCCAACACGCCCGTCTTCCACTGCCAGCGCTGGAACTGCCAGATGCCGAGCCCGATCAGGATGGGCAGGCAGATGGCGACGGCGATGGTCAGGCCGGGCATGGGGCGGAAGCGCATAGTCATGGCTATCGGGCCTGTCCGGGGCGGCGGGTCCGATGGCGTTCTTGGTAGCTGCGCGCGAACATCACGCCGCGGCACTTCTTCAGCATCCAGTAGGAGGCGGCGATGATGACCGGGATGAAAATGCCGAGCGACAGCCACATCGGCCAGCCATAGCCGACCGACAGGATCACCGGGAGCGGCACGATGAAGATGCCGGCGGCGAAGATCACGAAAACGGCCGGGCCGTCGCCCGTGTCCTCTCCCGCCATGAAGTCGGCCCCGCAGGTCGGACACGCATCGCGAAAGGACAGCCCGCGCGCGAAGAGCGCACCTCGCCCGCAGGCCGGGCAGAGCCCGCGCATGCCGGCGCGGGTGGGGTCGGGTCGGGGGTAGCGCGGGCGGCGGACGCCCGCGCGGGGGACGGCTCCGTCAGCCACCAAAGGCGACATAGACGAAGGCGAACAGGAACAGCCAGACCACGTCCACGAAGTGCCAATACCAGGCGGCCGCTTCGAGACCGAAATGCTTCTCCGAGCTCATCCCGCCGCGCATGAGGCGTGCCCAGATGACGAAGAGGAAGATCGCGCCGATCAGGACATGCAGGCCATGGAAGCCCGTGGCGAGGAAGAAGGTCGAGCCATAGACATTGGTCGACAGCCAGAAGGAGCCGTCCATGCCGTCCATGTTGCGGTGGATGAAGGCCTCATAATATTCGAGGAACTGCACGCCGATGAAGAGCGCGCCGAGCAGCACGGTCAGGCCGATGCCCCATTTCGCGCCGCGGCGGTCCCCGTGGATCAGGGCGTGGTGGCCCCAGGTGACGGTCGTGCCCGACAGCAAGAGGATCAGCGTGTTGATCAGCGGCAGGTGCCACGGGTCGATCGGCTCGATCGAGGGCGGCGGCCAGGAGGCGTAGTCGGCATTGTTGGCGAGGATGTCGCCGTTCCAGCCCGCGCGGAATTTGTGGAACAGGCCGAGCTCGAAGAACATCCAGAACCAGCCCACGAAGAACATGGCTTCCTGCATGATGAACATGATCATGCCGTAGCGCAGGCCCAGATCGATGACGGGCGTGTGCTCGCCGCGCGCGCTCTCGGCCGCGACGTCCTTCCACCAGCCATACATGCAATAGGCGGCGAACATCGAACCGAAGAGCAGGATGATCCAGCCGCCGGATGCGCCCTCGCGGCCTTGGATCGTGTCCAGGCCGCGCGCGAAGAAAAACTCCGCCATGGTGTTGTCGCCTGTCCTCGGCGTCAGGCCGGAGAAGAAGATGACCATCCCCGTGCCCCAGACGAGCGCGGCGATCCCGGACAGGAAGGGCCACGGGCTGGGCGGCAGAATGTGATAGTCGTGTTCGACGGCACCGGCCATGGTCGATCCTTACTGTCGTGGGCCCGCGTGCCGGACCCGTCATCTCCGCGCGGCTATAGCGACGGCCTGTGATGTCCGCAATAACGCGCGGGTGGTTTGTGCGGCTCTAGTCGAGGGCTTTCGCAGTTCCCGGACCGACATCGGCCTCCGGCTGGTTCTCGCTCTCGAAGAAGGTGTAGGACAGATAGACCTCGCGCACCTCGTCATGGCGCGGGCTCTCGTCCATTTCCGGATCGACGTAGAAGATGACGGGGAAGCTGACCTCCTCGCCGGGCTGGATCGTCTGGTCGGTGAAGCAGAAGCACTCGGTCTTCACGAAATAGGGCGCGGCCTTGACCGGGGTGACGTTGAAGGTCGCCACGCCCGTGATGGGTTTGTCGCTCTCATTCCTGACCGAGTAATAGGCCATGGCGTCCTGGCCCATCTTCACGGTCAGGCTGCGCACCTCGGGCTTGAAGCTCCACGGCAGGTCGGGGCTGACATTGGTGTCGAAGCTGACCTTGATCTCGCGGTCGATGATCTCGTTCAGATTGTCGGAATACTGCGCAACCCGCGGCGTGCCGCCAAAGCCGGTCAGCTTGCAGAAAGTGTCGTAGAGCGTCTTGGAGTAGAAGCCGAGCGAGAGCATGCCGACGGCGATGGTGCTCATCAGAACGAGTGTGCGGGTATTGCCGGTCATGCGGGCGACCTCATCACGATGGAGGCCGCGACGAGCCCCATGAACAGCAGCAGCCCCACCGCGATGGCGATGTTGCGGCGCGAGCGGGCGCGGATTTCGTCCCGCGTCGGCTCGGCGAACTGGCTGGGCGTGTTCCGGTATTCCCTCACAGCAGGCCTCCCTGAAAGAACTTGGGCAAGAACAGGTGATCCACGGTCAGCAGGCCGAAGATCGCGAACAGATACAGGATGGAATAGGCGAACAGATTGCGCGCCGACTTATTGCCGTCCCGCACTGCATATAGGGTCTGCTCGTCCGGGTTGATGTCGGACACTTTGTCGCCCGCGCGCGACCGGAAGACCTTGATGGTCAGCGCAAGGAAAAGGCCCGACAGCAGAGTGGAGCCCACCAGATAGACCGGCCCGCCCAGCCCGGTGAACCACGGCAGCAGGGTCAGGCCGAACAGCAGAACGCTGTAGACCAGCATCTCGCGCCGCGTGCGTTTCGCGCCGTGCACATTGGGCATCATCGGAATGCCGACGCGCCCGTAATCCGTCTGCTTGTAGAGCGCGAGCGCCCAGAAATGCGGCGGCGTCCAGAAGAAGATGATCAGGAAGAGGATGGTGCTGTCGAGCGTGATCGACCCCGTCACCGCCGCATAGGCCACCATCGGAGGAAACGCCCCGGCCGCGCCGCCGATCACGATGTTCTGCGGCGTGCTGCGCTTCAGCCACATGGTGTAGATGACCAGATAGAAGAAGATCGTGAAGGCCAGCAGCCCGGCCGCGACCCAGTTCGTCGCGACTGCGAGCAGCCAGACGGAGGCCAGCGACATGATCGCGCCAAAGCCGAGCGCGGCGCGCGGCGTAAGCACACCCTTGGGGATGGGCCGCTGGGACGTCCGCGCCATCGCGCCGTCGATATCCGCATCATACCACATGTTCAGCGCGCCGGACGCGCCCGCGCCCACGGCGATGCACAGAATGGCGATCAGCGCGCTGCCCCATCCGATATTGCCAGGCGCCAGCAGCAACCCGCAAACGGCCGTGAACACCACAAGGCTC
>JAHDEU010000022.1 GCA_020628635.1 Hellea sp.
ACCTGATGCGCACCTTCACCCGCTATACCGACCTCCCCGACACCGCCCGCGGCGCGGTTATCGCGCTCGGCAATTTCGACGGCCTGCACCGCGGCCACCAGGCGGTCATCGCTCAGGTGCGCGAGATCGCGCAGCACCACGGCGCGCCGTCCGGCATCGGCCTGTTCCGCCCGCATCCGCGCCGTTTCTTCAAACCCGACGCCCCGCCCTTCCGCCTGATGAGCGCGGGGCTTCGCGAGGGGCTTCTGGACGAGCTCGGCGTGGACCTGCTGTTCGAACTGCCGTTCGACGCCGACATGCGCGACATGGACGACACGGCGTTCGTGGAGCGCGTGCTGCACCGCGGCCTTGGCATCCGCCATGTCGTGGTCGGCGCCGACTACGGCTTCGGCAAGAATCGCTGCGGCGATGTGGAGAGCCTGACGCGGCTATGCGGCGAACGCGGTATCGGCGTGACACCCGTCTCGCCCGTCGGCCTGCACGACCTCTACGGAAAATACGGCTCCACCGAGATCCGAAAAGCGCTCGCCCAAGGCGACGTGTTCCACGCCCAGCACATGCTGTCACGCCCGTGGATGGTGGACGGCGTGGTGATGGAAGGACAGAAGCGCGGCCGCACCATTGGCTGGCCGACGGCGAACATCTCATTCGGCGACCTCGTCCGGCCCAAGGCGGGCGTCTATGCCGTGGAATGCCACGTCGCGGGTTCGCCAGACTGGCTCCCGGCCGTCGCCAATACCGGCACGCGCCCGACAGTCGGCGGCGAGGAGGCGCGGCTCGAAGCCCACATCTTCGACTTCGACCAGGACATCTACGACAAACGCCTGACCGTGCGCTTCCGCAGCTTCATTCGGGATGAGCGGAAATTCGACAGCTTCGAGCTGTTGAAGGAACAGATCGAGCGCGACGCGCGCGGGGCGCGGGCGGTGTTCGGGCTGTTGGGGTAGGGCGCAACGCAACTCTTCCTCACAGTGACAGTCATACCGTTGCGGAGGTGAAACCGCTGTGGCAGGCGCGATGTCAATGACCGAGCGAGGGGGCCGCTCTAAATGATTGAGGGGTTACATGACTGATCTGACTGACGTCGCCGACGGTATTCCGGGCGCACTTGCGGGCGGGAGCCCGACCGAAAAAACAATCTTCGGCCACCCGCGCGGGCTTTTCCCCGTTTCGGTGACCGAAATGTGGGAGCGCATGAGCTATTACGGCATGCGGGGCATTCTGGTGCTCTTCATGACGGCGGCCATCGCCGATGGGGGGCTTGCCATTGCAACTGCAACCGCGGTCGCGATCTACGGTCTCTACACGGCATCGGTCTACTTCATGGGCCTGCCCGGCGGCTGGATCGCCGACAGGCTGATCGGATCGCAAAAGGCCATCTGGTATGGCGGCATCGTCATCATGTGTGGGCACATCGTGCTGGCTATTCCCGGCACGGCGACTTTCTTCATCGGACTGTTGCTGGTCGTGCTCGGCACGGGGCTGCTCAAACCCAATATCTCGGCGGTCGTCGGGCAGCTCTACAGCGCCAAGGACACGCGGCGCGACAGTGGCTACGCGCTCTACTACATGTTCATCAATATCGGCTCGTTGATCGGCTACACGATCTGCGGCGGGTTGTATGAATGGCAGGGCGCGCATTGGGCGTTCGGCGCGTCGGCCATCGGCATGGCGCTGGGACTCGTAATTTTCTACTTCACGCGCGGCGAGCTCAAGGGTGCGGGCGCCGCGCCCATGGCGCCGATGTCGCCCGAAGGCCAGCGCAGGAGCTGGATGGTGATCTGGGCGGTGGTCGCGGCGATCGCCGTGGTCACGGCCCTGATGTTGACGGGGACGCTCAGTTTCGATCCAATCGCGGCCTCGAAATTCGTCGCCATTGGGCTGACCGTGATCTTCGTCGTTTATTTCCTCTGGGTGTATCTCCTTGGCGGACTCAACCCTGTCGAAAAGAAGGGCATGTGGGCGTTCCTGCTGATCTGCATCGCGTCGACCATGTTCTGGTCCGGTTTCGAGCAGGCGGGCTCCTCGCTGAATCTGTTTGGTCAGGATTTCACCGACCGAATGGTCGGCGGCTTCGAGGTCCCCACTGCATGGCTGCAGAACGTCAATCCGTTCTTCATAATCACCCTGACACCGTTCTTCGCCTATTTCTGGATCTGGCTCGGCAAGCGCATGATGACGCCGGGCTATGGTCTAAAGATGGGTGTCGGACTGATCATCATGGGTCTGGGTTTCGTCGTCATGGTATTTGCCGCCCAAGCCGCCGCGCAGGGCAAGGTCGCGATCTTCTGGCTGGTGCTGACCTATTTCCTGCACACGGTCGGCGAGCTCACATTGTCGCCGATTTCCCTGTCGGCCGTCTCCAAGCTGTCCCCGCCGCGCTATCTCGGCCAGATGATGGGACTGTTCGTGCTGACCTACTCCATGGGCAACATCGTGGCGGGCCTGATGGCCGGCGGATTCGATCCCGAAAATGTTGCCGAAATGCCCGACCTGTTCCGCATGATCGCGACGTTTGCCATCGGTGTCGGCATCGTGGTGTTCCTCGTCGGCTGGTTCACCAAGGGCTGGGAGAAAGAGGTCGAGGACGCGAATATCGCCGCGGATAACTAGGCGATACATTCTCCAGACACGCAAAAGCCCGCCGGAGACGGCGGGCTTTTTTTGTTGGGTTGGTGCTGTTCTGCCCCGGACGAAGGCGGCCGGGAGCTATCGCCGGTTCATCGCCATCCCAAGAATATCATCGAACATGCTGCCGTCGCCGTCCGCGTCGAGCAGCCCGCCCAGCATGCCCAAGCCCTGCTGGTGCGCCTGCTGCTGTTGCGGGACCATCGGGGTCGCGCCGCCGCCGAGAATGCCGCCGAGCATGGAGCCGAGACCGCCCTTGGCGGAGGCCGCCTGACCGCCGCCGAGCAGCTGGTTCATCAGCGCGCCCTGCAGCATGCCCTGCATGCCGGAATTGCCGCGGCTCTGGCGGCCCATTGCGCCCATCGCCATCATGGCGACCATGGGCAGCATCTTCTTCAGCGCATCGACGGGCAGGCCGGTCTGTTCGGACGCCCGGCTGGCGACCGAACGGCTGACATCCTTGGAGCCGAAGAGATGGCCGAGAATGCCGTTGCCTTCCGTCTGCGCGTTCTGCTGCAGCGCGCGCGGGTCATCCAAATAGCGGTCATGGCCGCCGGTCTGCAGCGCGCCCAGCAGGCCCGCCATGCCCTGGGGCGAGCTGGCATTGCGTTTCATGGCAGAGCTGATGGCGGGCAGCAGCGCGCCGACGGCCTGCTGGCTCTGCTGCGGGTTGAGGCCGTAGGGGCTGCCGGCCTGCTGCGCCGTGCCGCCCGCCATCTGGCCGATCATGTCCATCAGGGTCATTGCCATGGTGTGTTCCTTTGTTCTGGGGAGTGCTGTCTGGGCTCAACGGCTGGGCCGGGTCAAGGGTTGCCGGGTTTCTCCGGACCACAAACCTTGGCGATTTGCGCCAGCGCGTCCATGGCGCGCTTGGCGGCTGTTGCGTCGTCCAGCGGCTTGCTCGCCGCATTCCTGCGCCGCCAGAGCAGGGCCCAGCCGTCCTCGCCCGTCTGCGCGTTCAGGCCCAGCGCCCCGGCATCCGACACGAACACCATCCGCACCTGCCGCTCCGCCTCGCCGCCCATGGCGCGGTTGGTCGCAAAGCCGTCATTGTCGGCGGCTGCGAAGACCTCCACCGGTCCCGCGCCGAAATCGAGAGTGAACTCGCACACCCGGTCCTGCGCCCCGCGCAGATTTGCCGCGCGGAAGGTCCGCTCCGCGATACCTTCCGGCGCGCTCACCGGATGGGTGATCAGCACATCATGCGCCCGGTCCGCCAGCCGCGCGAAACGCCGCCCGCTCGCCACCTCCACATGCCGCACGGACAGCACCTTGGTCGCCGTCTCCTGCACGGTCTCCACCGCGCTCTCCGTCGTGTCCTGCGCGATGCGGACCGGCGCGGTGACAAACCGGTAGGCGAAGAACAGCGCGCCGAGGACCAGCAGCAGCGCGACGAGCCACAGCCCCGCGCGCAGTGTCTTCTGCCGCTCGATGGCGTGCTGCTTGTCGAGCTCCTCGGTCATGGGGCGCGCCAGCCACGATCCGTCATCAGATAGGTCGCGAAGCTGGCGAGCCAGTGTGAGCCGGAATAGTGCTCGTCCGACACGGCGGCGACTCCGGCATCGGAGTGGATCCTCGCGGCAGCGGCGAGGGACGCGCGGCGTAGGTCGTCATCCGGCAGGGCGCGGGCGATGTGGTAGAGATTCCAGGCGCGCGACGAGTTCACCCCGTCCAGATGCACCAGCTTGCCGTCGCTGGCGTCGAGCACCACGGCCGGCGCGAGCCAGTCAGCGGAGCCGTCCTCCGGGATGTTCGGCAGGAAGGCGGTGAGCCATTCCGCAAACTTGCCGCGCTCCAGCACGCGGCGCATCAGGTCGGCCTCCATCAGGCAGGGCGAGAGGAAGTCTTCGCCTGACGGTTCATAAGACAGCGGGCAATCCACATCGTCCGCGTGGTAGTCGCGCGCGCGCGCCTTGATCAGCCCGGCGAACTCCGCGTCGCCTGCCGCGTCTGCCCAATCGAGCATCAGCGTCATGGCGAAGGCGCTCTGGTTATGGGTGCCGAGCCGGATGGGATAGGCGAGCTTGGGCAGCCACGCCTTGGTCGCCGCGACGATGTCGGCCTCCAGCGGCTCCAGCCGGGCGAGCCATTCCTTCGCTTGCGGGTCGTCCCATTCGCGGAGCTCCGCGGTCAGCTGCAGCAGCCACGCCCAGCCATAGGGCCGCTCCCACGAACCGCGCTCGGGGCGGCGGAAATTGGCGAGCTCGCCCGCGACGTTCTCAGCGGCGAAGTTCTCGTCCAACTTGGCGATGGCTTCCGCGCGCGCCTCCGGGTCCAGCGCATCGAGGTGCAACAGCCTCACCAGCAGCCAGTGCCCGTGCACGGCGGAGTGCCAGTCGAAACAGCCATAGAAGACCGGGAAGAGCTCGCGCGGCGCGCCGATGGATTCCGCATCATTCGTCGTGCGCGAGATCTTGTTCGGAAACTCCTTCTGCACGCAGTCCAGCGCGAGGCGGGAGAAGCGGTCGGCGAGCTCCGGCTCGATGGTGGTGGGGAAGGCGAGGGGCTCAGTCGTCGTCGGCTCGGCCGCCACGCCCTGCGAGCAGGCGGTGAGCAGGGCGAGGGGCAGGAGGTGGCGCAACATGGTCGCGAGCCTACACGCTGCGGAGGCGCGCGCCAAACATCACTTGGCGAGCGTTTGCAGCTCCGCCGCCAGATTGTCCCGTGCGGGCGCTTCCCACTCGGCCGCCAGCGCATCCGTCTTGTAGATGCGCGGCATGGCGAGGAAGTGGCGCAGAACGTCGGCGCGGCCGCGGCGGTAGATCGGCCCCGGCACCCAGCGATATTCGCGGCGGATGCGCTGCGTGTAGTCGGTGTAAACGTCGGGCGCGGTCGCAAGGATCGACAGGTCGATGTCGAGCATCAGCGCCGTGTCCGAGTCGTCTGTGTCGCCATGGTTCGCGGTCAGGCGGATGGTCTCGTCGATCCAGTCCACCGCGTCCGGCTCCATCTGCCCATGCAGGAAGTCGCGCGCCATGTCGGCGCTGTCCGCCTCGTTGGTCTTGCTCATCGGCTTGTACACCGCGTCGTGAAACCAGATCGCCAGCTCGATCAGGTCCGCCCGCTCCGCCATGTCCGCCCGCGCGTCCAGATGGCCGAGCATGGCGTTGATGTGCGCGGCCGTGTGGTAGTGGCGATGGCGCTCGGAATGGAGCGCGGCGAGCCGGTCGAAGGTGCCGTTGTCGGCAAGACCTTGCCGGGCGCAGAGTGTTTTCCAACGCTTCTGATCCAACGATGCGCTCATCCCGGTACGGCTCCGCAATTGGGGCAGTGCTCTGGAAAATAGGTTCGCATACGCCGTTGCCGGATCAATGCCGCCCCGCAATCGTTGCAACGCAGATAGTTCGGCAGCTTGTCCTGTACCGCGACATGGGGGTCCCTCACGCGGTCTCCCAGTAGGATGCGCGGAATCTGCAGAGCTGCATTGTTGATCAAACCGATGACGTCGCGCGTCTTCCAGAAGAAGGTCACGGTCCAGAGCATCGTCGGAAACCAGAGTACGAGAAACCATGAAAAAGAATTGTCATCGCCTAACACACCCATTTTGAAGGCCACGAGGAATCCGGTGATCGCAATGAAGAATAACGGCATCCCGAAAAATAAGTGCGAGTCCATAAACCACGTCAGCCGCTTCCGCGCGCTCTCATACGTCTCGCCCTTTATCGGACCGAACGGACCCCATCGATATTCGCTCACGGCCACTTCACCACGGGTGGCATGCTGCTCAGTATCGTCTTCACGTTCCCTCCCGTCTTCAGCCCAAACGTCGTGCCGCGGTCCCAGAGCAGGTTGAACTCGACATAGCGGCCGCGCAGGATGAGCTGTTCCTCGCGTTCGGCTTCGGTCCACGGCTCCATCATGCGGCGTCGCGCGATGGGGATGTAGGCGTCGAGGAAGGCGCGGCCGACGTCCTGGGTGAAGGCGAAATCGGACTCCCAGTCGCCGCTATCGAGCCGGTCGTAGAAGATGCCGCCGACGCCTCTGGGTTCGTCCCTGTGGTGGAGGTGGAAATACTCGTCGCACCAGTCGCGGTAACGTTCCCAGTCGCGGTTGTGGGCTTCGCAGGGCGCGCGCATGGCGGCGTGGAAATGCTTCGCGTCGTCTGTCTCGGGATTGCGCTGGTCGTGCTGCACGGGGGTCAGGTCCGCCCCGCCGCCGAACCAGTCCTGGGTGGTCACGATGTAGCGCGTGTTCATATGGACCGCCGGCATGCGCGGGTTGCGGGGGTGGCAGATCAGGCTGATACCCGCCGCCCAGAAGCGCGGGTCGTCGCTCGCACCCGGCACGCGGGCGGCCATCTCCTCGGTGAACTCGCCCTGGACCGCGCTGATGTGGACGCCGCATTTCTCGAACACGCGCCCGCGCAGCATGCCGCCGGTTCCGCCGCCGCCATTCTCGACCTTGCGCAGCCACGGCTCGAAGGTGAAACGGCCGGGCTCCCCGGGATAGAGGTCGTCCGGCGCATCATGCTCGACGCGCTGCAGCTCGCGGCAGATGTCGTTGCGCAGGTCCCTGAACCAGCCGGCGGCGCGCTTTTTTCTCTCGTCGAACATAGCGCCACGCTAGGCGGCGCGGCGCTATTTGACCAGTTCGCTGTTCGGGTAGCTGGCATGCCAGCCGAACCAGAAGGCGCGGTGGTAGGGCAGGCGGGGGAGCTCTTCGCCGTCCGGGCCGATGAGCTTGGCCTCCGTGACCCGCCATGTCGATCCGTCGCGCGCCTGCGCCGTGTCGCCGCCGTCGAACCGCACCAGCGTCACGCCCTTGGGATCATAGACGCGGTTGGCCCCGGTCTCATCCGTCAGCACGACGAAGTCCTGGTTCTGGGTGCGGCCGCGATAGACGGGATTGGCCTTGAGGAAGTCGGTCGAGATCGCCGTCGGCTGGCCGGGGCCACGGAAGCGCAGGGCGAGCACTTCGGTCTTGTTGGCGAGCCGCGAGTCCGCGAACGGCGTGTTGAACATCAGCTCATCGTCGGCGAAATAGTCGTGATAGGCGACGCCCTCGCGGTAGTCGCGCCGGTGGCCGGTATCGAGCGACAGCACCTGCGTATCCGGGTGGCGGTCGCGCCACTTGCCCCATGTGGTGGTCACGACGCTGCGATGCGGCAGCTCTATGCCCCGGTCCACCAGCGGCCCCAGCACGGGCGCGCCCTGCAGCGTGTTCCATAGCGACTGCGTGTCCGCATCATACATCAGCTTGTTGGAGCGGTAGAGAAAGCCCGACGTGCCGAGCCGGTGCTCGCCGACATCATACAGGATCACCGTGCCGCAGAGCGTGCAATACACGCCCGCGACGTCCACGCCGCCGACCGTATCGGTGAACATCTCGTGCCAGGCGAGGATGCGCTTGGGATAGGCGCGGACATCGCCGTTGACCTCGATGCCGAAGACGATGTCTGCGTCGTCCAGATAGTCGGCCTGTTCCGCCCGCAGCATTTTGGGGGAGCGCAGCGGCGGAATGCCGTCCTGGCGCACGCCGCCCCAGCGTATCTCGTCCAGCCGGATGCGGGCGCTGTCCTGCCGACCCTCGAAATAGCGGGCGAAGCGGCGGTCGATGCGGCGGTAGAACGCGGCCTTGAAGTCGGCATAGCCAGCCACTTTCGTTTCCGGCTCGTTCCACAGCCAGCGATACCACGCATTGATGTCGCGGCCATGGTCCTGCCCGGTCGTGCGGCGCAGGCCGTCCAGCAGTTCGGCGCGCAAGGCGGGGTCGCCGACATGGCCGTAGAGCTCCAGCGCGGGCGCGACGTAAGACCGGGAGAAGCGCTGGCGCAGCGCGTCTATCTTGTCGGCCCGATCGCCCCGCTCGGTCAGCGACAGCAGCAGTTCGGTGTCGTCCGGGGTGAGCGCGTGCGAGGTTGCGGGCGCGGCGTAGGCGGGTGCAGGCGAGGTCGCGCCGCTGAGCGCGAGCAGGCCGATGGGCAGCGGCAGGGTCAGGAGCAGGGCGAGCAGGGTGGTGCGGGTCATGGGGCGAGAGTGGGCGAGAGCTGGGAGGCCCGCAATTCACGCTCGCGGCGGAATGGGTCACGGCTGCGTGAGAGGGAGCGTATCCCTCCGTCGTAGCGATGCGTGAAAGGTCCCGGCCACGAGGGCCGGGAGCAGATTCATATTATAAAATAGTGATCGTCCCCGGCCCCTGTGGCCGGGGCCTCTCTCGTCAACGCACCGATGTTTGCCGCAACGCTTCCCACGCCGCGATGGCCACCGCATTGGACAGGTTGAGCGAGCGCGCCCCGGCGGCGAGCGGGATCAGCACGGCGACGTCGCAGGCCGCGTGCACCGCGTCGGGCACGCCGGACGACTCGCTGCCGAACACGAGATGGTCTCCGGGCTCAAAAGCGAACCCCGTCAGCGGGGCGGCGCCGCGCGTGGTGAACAGCACGCGGCGGGCGGGGCTGGCGGCGTAGTCGGCCCAGCTCGGGTGGCGCGAGAGCTCGACCCGCGCGCCGTAATCCATCGCGGCGCGACGGACATCCTTGCGCGCGAGCGGAAAGCCGAGCGGCTCGATGACGGACAGTGGCAGGCCGAAGCAGGCGCATGTACGCAATATGTTGCCGAAGTTTCCGGCGATCTCGGGCTGGTGCAGGACGACGCGCATGGCGGGGCTATGGCGCGGTGGGCGGAGGCGGGAAAGGCGGCATGTCTTGCCTGCCGTTTAAAACACAACAAACCCGCTTCCACCGGCGCGGCCATCTTGTTAGGGCGGACTGTGAGCCAAGTGGACCCCATAGACGCCATGCAGCCGGATCCGCATTTCTGCCCCATCATCGGAGTGGGTGCTTCGGCGGGCGGTCTGGAAGCCATCAACGAAATGCTGGGCGCGGTGGAGGAGGGCAGCGAGCTCTCATTCGTCATCGTGCAGCATCTCGACCCGACCCATGTATCGATGATGGCGGAGTTGATGGACCGCCGCACGACGCTGAATGTCCGGCAGATCGCGGGCGGCGAAACCGTCCAGCCGGGCCACGCCTATGTCATCCCGCCCGGCAACGGCCTCGTCATCCATGACGGGGTGCTGACGCTGGAGGCCTTCGACGAGCCGCGCGGCGTGCGCCGACCCATCGATGACTTCTTCATGAGCCTCGCGCGCGACCAGGGCGCGAATGCGGCCTGCGTGATCCTGTCGGGCACGGGCAGCGACGGTGCGGCCGGGCTCAGGGCCATCAAGGAACGCGGCGGCATCTGCGCGGTGCAACAGCCCGACACGGCCCGCTTCGACGGCATGCCCATGTCGGCCATCGGCACGGGCTTCGTCGATTTCGTCCTGCCGCCCGAGAAGATCTGCGAGCGCATCGCCACCTTCTTCGCCA
Organism: Hellea sp.; assembly: GCA_020628635.1. Classification (GTDB taxonomy): domain Bacteria; phylum Pseudomonadota; class Alphaproteobacteria; order Caulobacterales; family Maricaulaceae; genus Litorimonas. The sequence goes on from JAHDEU010000022.1 coordinate 9,938, forward strand.
ACAAGGACGATGCCGAGGGCCGCACGGGCAGCATTTCGGACTACATCGACGAGATCTGCGACGTGCTGAAGGAAACGGTCGGCCACGACTTCTCCGGCTACAAGCAGTCCACCCTGACCCGCCGGATCGAGCGGCGCATGTATGTTCTGGAGATCACGGAGCCGGCCGACTATCTCGCGCGGATCGAGACCGACCGCGCGGAGTGCGAAGCGCTGCTGCGCGACGTGCTGATCAACGTCACCAGCTTCTTCCGCGACGCGGACGCTTTCGCCCGGCTGGACGAGGTCGCAATCTCCAACCTCGTGCAGAACTCGGGCGCGAACACGCCGATCCGCTGCTGGGTGCCGGGCTGCTCTTCCGGCGAAGAAGCCTACACCATCGCGATCCTGTTCGCCGCCGCGCTAGCCGAGCAGAATCTGGACCGCCGCATTCAGATATTCGCCACCGACATCGATGAGCAGATGCTGACCCAGGCCCGCTCGGGCGAGTATCCGCTGTCATCGCTCAAGGGCATTCCGAACCATCTGCGAGAGCGATACACCTATGGTGCGGATGGCCATTTCGAGATCGACAGCCGCATCCGCGACATGGTGCATTTCTCGTCGCACAGCCTGATCAAGGACCCGCCCTTTTCCAAGCTCGACCTGATCAGCTGCCGCAACCTGCTCATCTATTTCGGCGACGGCATCCAGAAGGCGGTGATCCCGCTCTTCCACTACGCGCTGCGCGAGGGCGGCTATCTGTTCCTCGGGTCCTCGGAAACCATTGGCGAGAACGAGAAGCTGTTCCAGACCGTCGACCAGAAGGCGCGGCTCTACAAGCGCCAGCCGGGGCGCGGCTCATATCCGAAGAACTTCCCGGTCGCGCGCCGCATTGTCGGGGACAGCTACCGCGCGCGTGCCGCCCGCCGCCGCGACTCCAACGGCAATGCCGACCCGAACGCGGCGCTGGAGCGCCTGCTGGGCCGCTACGCGCCGGCTCACATCATTCTCGACCGGCATGGCGACATCCTCAGCTCGGCGGGCAAGCTGACGAAATATCTCGACTTCCCGTCCGGCACGCCGACGCGCCAGCTGGCCTCGCTCGCGCGCAAGGATTTCCGCGACGCCGTGCAGCCCATGATCCGCAAGGCGTCGGAAACCAGCCGCCGCCAGGCGAGGCAGGACGTGGAGGTGCGGTCCGACTACGGTGTGCAGTCCATCGACCTCGTGGTCGACCCGCTGGGCGACGGCACCAAGCTGGTCGTCATCACCGAAGCCGATGCCTTCCGGCAGGAGATCGCGTCCGACCTGACTGACGCGCCCGAGGCCATCGACGCGGTCCACGAGCTGGAGGAGGAGCTGCGCGTCACCCGCCTGCGCCTGCGCTCCACCGTGGAAGATCTCGAGACCGCCAATGAGGAGCTCAAATCGTCCAATGAGGAGATGATGAGCATGAACGAGGAGCTGCAGAGCTCCAACGAGGAACTCACCACCGTCAATGACGAGCTGAAGTCCAAGGCCGACCAGCTGTCGGGGCTGAACCTCGACATGACGCATTTCCTCGAAAGCACGCAGCTGGCGCTTGTCGGGCTGGACAAGGAGTTGCGCGTCCGCACTTTCACGGACAGCATCAAGTCGATCTTCCCGCTCAAGGGGTCTGATCGCGGCCGCGCGCTGAGCGAAGTGCGCCAGCTCGTCTATGACGATAACATCATCCGCGACGCGCAGAACGTGCTGGAGAGCGGCGAGAAACTGCAGCGCCTGGTCACCAGCCTCGACGGCTCGCGCACCTATTCCATGCAGATCCTGCCCTACCGGCCGCAACAGGGCGGGCTGGAACCCACGACGGAGGGCGTGACGCTCACCTTTTCCGATGTGACCAAGCTCTCCGAAGTGCAGACCGAACTGCGCGCACAGACCGAGAAGCTGCGCGTCGCCCTGTCCGCCGCCGGCATGGGCGTTTGGGATTTCGAAACCGAGACCGGCAAGACCACTGTGGACAGCGTGGTGCGCGACTTCTTCTCCATTCCCAAGGACAAGGATGCGGACTTCGACGATTTCATGAACGCCGTCCATGACGACGACCGCGACGAGATGATCTCCTCGCTGGAAGACGCGGGTGAGACCGGCAAGCCGTGGAAGCTGGAATTCCGCGTGCCCAAGCCGGATGGCTCCATCATGTGGCTGGCAGGCGCGGGCCGCGTGTTCAACCCGGACGGTGACAACCCGAAGATGTTCGGGGTCAACTTCGACATCACCGAAGCCAAGGAAGCGCTGGCGGGTCGCGACCTGCTGCTCCAGGAAATGAACCACCGTGTGAAGAACCTCTTCACGGTCATCATGTCGATGCTCAGCCTCGCCTCGCGCGACATTCCCGACAGCAAGGAACTGGTCAAGAAGGTGCGTTCGCAGATCACGGCGCTCGCCGCCGCGCACAACATCACCCAGCGCCGCACCTCCATCCAGAGCGTGTCGCTGGTCGAACTCGTCAGCACGGTGATGCAGCCCTACAGCTCCACCCACGACGTCAGTTGGAGCGGCCCGGAGATCGACATTCCCACGGGCTCCATCACGCCGCTCGGCCTTATCCTGCACGAATGGTCCACCAATGCGCTGAAATATGGCTCGCTGTCCAAGGATGACGGCTCGCTCATGCTGCAATGGTCTTTGCAACCGGCCGGGGACGGCGAAGCGGAGCTGGTGCTGGAATGGCGCGAGCAGGGGGCGAACGTGGAACCGTCAAAGGATACGGACGTTTCGGGATTCGGGTCCCGGCTCGTTTCGCTATCGGCACAACAGCTGCGCGCCCGCGTGGTGTCGGAATGGGAAAAATCCGGCGTCACACACAGTCTGTTCATGCCTGTGCCCGATGATGCGGCCAATGAGCGTGACGAGTAGGGATATGAACATGGGATGTTCGACGGAATTGCTGGCCAAGCGACGCATCCTGCTCGTCGAGGACGAAGCCTTCATCGCCATGGAGCTCGAAGACATGCTGCTCGATGCGGGCGCGGAGGTCGTCGGCCCCGTCGCCAATCTGCGCGCCGCCATGGCCGCCGCCGAGGGCGAGGAGATCGACGCCGCCATCCTCGACATCATGCTCGGCCGGGAGGAAGTCTTTCCCGCCGCCACTGTACTCGCCACCCGCCGCGTGCCCTTCGTCTTCCACTCCGCCCACGCCGAAGCCGACAAGCTCCGCGCGCGCTATCCGGACGCGGCGCTCTATTCCAAGCCGGTGGACACGGAATCGCTGCTGAGCGGGTTGGCGGCGTTGCTGGC
>JAHDEU010000023.1 GCA_020628635.1 Hellea sp.
GCATATAAATGTGAGGGGCGATGGCCGGGGCGAAGCAGGTCAGCACGAGCGCGACGACCACCATCGTGCCTGTCCAGATGCGAAAGCGCTGCCGCGCCGCATCATCACGCAGCAGGTAGCGTTTGGTGCGACGGATGGGGTGGAAGGCCAGTTCTCCGCCCTTGTCGTGATCCCAATTCTGGTAATGGAAGAAGGACAGCTCATAGCCTTCCTGTTCCACGGCCTGCCGCCACGCGGCCCTCATCCCGGCATAGGTCAGCAGGTTCACGCCCATGAGCCAGACCGCAAAGGCCACCCACCAGAGCCCGAACACAGTCACCAAGCTCACGGCGCGCCCACCGCCATCGCGATCCGCACCGTGTCCGGCGCGAGGTGTTTGGGCACCAGCACGGTCCAGCGCACGGGGTGTTTCATCACGCCCGCCCGCGCGCCCGGTTCGAACCCGGAGCCGAAGAACAGGTCTCCGCGCAAACTCCCGCGAATGGCGCTGCCCGTATCCTGCGCCACGACCAGCAGGCCCGTGTCCTGTCCCCGGTAGTCGCGCGCGCGGGTCGGCAGTTTGGTGTTCATCCACACCAAGCTGCCATAGGGGTGGGCGCGCGGATCGACGGCGATGGACGCCATGGGCGTCAGCGGCACGCGCATCGCGCCCCTCGGCCCCTCGCCCGGTTCGATCTTCTGCTCGGTGAAGAAGATGTAGCGCGGGTTCTCGTTCATCAGCGCGCGCGACGCCGCCGGGCCGGCTTCCGCCATCCACGCTTCGATGTCGCGCTTGGAGCTGCGATCTTTCGTCAGCTCGCCGCGCTCGATCAGCACGCGCCCGATGGAGCGGTAAGGCTTGCCGTTATTGCCCGCATAGGCCGCGCGCAGGGTCCGCCCGTCGGAATAGCGCAATCGGCCGGAGCCCTGGATCTGCAGGAAGAAGACATCGATGGGTTTGCCATAGGCGATGACGCGGGCGCTCCTCGGCCCGAGCTGCGCGCGCGGGCGGTTTTGCACGGACGTCGTCTTGGGCTTGGCGAGGATCGGCTCCGAGAAGACCGCGTCCGGCGTGATGCGCACATCGACTTCGGGCTCGTAATATCCGGTCAGCAGGCCTTCGGTGTCGGTCTCCGTCGCGAGTGACAGCGGGACGAAGCGTGTCTCGAAAAAGCGCCGTGGCTCCGTCGTGACCTGTGCGTCCAGACAGGCGGGCTGCCAGTCGCCATAGGTGCCGTATTGCGGCAGTTCGGGGTTGAGCGCCTGGCTGCTGTCGGCCTTGAGCATGGCCTCGCAGCCGCGGCGAAAGGCGGACAGGGCGGGGCCGAGATCGGCGTCGTCCCAGAAGGGCAGGTTGGCGAACAGGTCAGGCGCTTCGACCACGCGCTCGGGCGGCGGCTCGGACGGGGCGGGCGGCGGCGCGGGCACGGGCGGCGCGGACGGGGGCTCGGCTTGCGGTGTCGCGATGACCACGGGTCCGCTGGTGCGCGGATTGTTGGGATCGACCACGATGGCCGGGCCGAGATCGGGCAGCGGCTGGCTGGTCGCGCAGGCGGACAGGCCGGTGACGGCGAGCACTCCGATCAGCGCGCGGCGCACCCTTACGTCTCGGAGGGCTTGGTGTCCGGCGTCGGGTCGGCGGGCAGATCGTCCCCTTCGGATGGCTCCACATCGGCGAGCCGCCATGCGGGATCGCCCGAGCCGACCGTGCGTGTGTAGGTCCAGACTTCGGAGATCGAGCTCAGCATGTCCGGATCGCCCTCCACCAGCTCCCCGCTCTCGTTGCGCAGGGCCGACGCGATGTCGGCTTCGTAGAGCACGCGGATAACCGCCTCGCCGTCCTCGACACGGGCAGTCTTGATGGCGCAGGTGCGCAGGCGGCCGAGGTCTGTGACCTGGGTGAGGTTCTGCGCCTCGCGGTCGGTGATGGCGGCGTCATAGACGGCGTAGGTGGGTGCCGTGAGCAGCTCGCCCAGCGTTTCGCGGTCGCCGGACGCAAAGGCTTCGAGGATCATGGAATAGGCCGTCTTCGCGCCGTCGATGAACTGGGCGGGCGAGAAGCCGGGCTCGGCCTGCAGGACGGCCGACAGCCCCGTGCCGTCATCGGGCTCGGGCGCGGGGCGCTCGCGTGCGGGCTTGTCTTCGCCGTTGCCGAAGATCTCGTCGGGCTTGAACGTGTCCTCCGGCCCGCGCCCCACGGACTTGCCCAGCACGGAGTAGAAGGCCACGCAGATCACCACGGCAATGGCGGCATAGAAAACAATTTCGAACATCGGACCCATGCACTCCATATAAGCAGCGCGCCTCCTATTGGAAGCGCGCAATGGCCGTGTTAGCGCGCGGCCCGAACGAGATACGCGCAGGAACCCGGAAAGGGTGCTGCCAAACACGAGGATCACGACATGGCCAAGACGCCCAAGGCCCCGAAGAAGACGACCAAGAAAAAGGCCGCCAAGACGGATGCGGAACTGGACAAGCTGATGGAGGGCGGTGCCCCCGAAGCGCCGGCACAGGACGCGCCCGCACCCGAAGCCGAGCAGGCCGGTCCGCCCATGATGTCGGTGCTCGCGCAATATCTCAAGGACTCCAGCTTCGAGAACCCGGCCGCGCCGGACAGCCTGCGCACGGGCCTGCCCCAGCCGGAGGTCAATATCGATCTGGCCATCGGGCGGCAGGTCTTCGACGACAACACCATCGAAGTGTCCATCCGCATGAAGGCCCACGCCACGCGCGAGGGCAAGACCGCCTTCATCGCCGAAGTCGACTATGCCGGTCTGTTCGCCATCCAGAATGTCGGGCTGGAGCAGATGCAGCCCATGATGATGATCGAATGCCCGCGCGTGATCTTCCCCTATGCGCGCAAGATCCTCGCCGACATGACCCAGGACGGCGGCTTTCCGCCCGTCATGCTCGACATGCCCGACTTCGCCGGCATGTTCCGCGAGGAGATGATGCGCCGCGCGCAGGAAGCCGGGCTGAACTAGGGAGCGGTTCGGCACGGCACAAATTGCCTATACCCCCCTTAAACTCCTCCCCTCTTAGGGGAGGTGTCACCATGAGCGCAGCGAACTGGTGACGGAGGGGTAAGGACACTCGGTTCTACAGAGGAGACACCTTACCCCTCCGACCATCGCTTCGCTCGGCCACCTCCCCTAAGAGGGGAGGAGTTTTTAGCTCGCACCCTATCTTCGTCATCCCGGACAAGGCCGAGAGGCCGCAGATCCGGGACCCATCGGCTGACAACGATGCTGGCAAATAGCGAGCGGTCGATAGGTCCCGGCTCTGCGCTCGCTGAGCTTACCTGGCCGGGATGACATCGGGGAGTTGCGCCGATCGGGCCTCACCCCTCCCGCACGAACTCGAACCAATAGGGTGTCCGCCCTTCGCGTCGTGCCTTGGCCTCGTATTTCGTGCCGGGCCAGCCGTCGGGCGGCTGTTTCGGGTCGCGTTCGCTCATGGCGAACCCCGCGCCCGGATGGTTGCGCTGATGGCTGCGGAAGCGCGTCAGCGCCCAGTCGACATAGTGGGGAATGTCGGACGCGAATGTCAGCCGCCCGCCCTGTTTCATCACGCGCGACAGCTCGTGGATGAAGGCCGTGCGGATCAGGCGGCGCTTGTTGTGGCGCGCCTTGGGCCAGGGGTCCGGGAACAGGATGTAGATGCGCCCGAAGCTGGCGTCCGGGACCTCGGCCAGGAAGTTGCGCACATCGCCCCGGAACAGGCGCAGATTGGACAGCCCTTCGTCGGTCGCGCCGCGCACGACTTTGGCTGTGCCGTTCAGGAACGGCTCTGCGCCGATGATGTTGGTGTCGGGGTGGGAGCGCGCCAGATGCAGCACATGGCTGCCCATGCCGTAGCCGATCTCCAGCCAGAGCGGAGCGGGCGGCAGCGGCTCGCCCGGCGCAATGGACAGGCGCGGCCAGTGCTCGGCCATGACGGCCTCCTGGGAGGCCGTGAGTGTCCGGCCCTTGGCGCGGCCGAAAGTGCGGAAGGTATCGGGGCGGGTCGACATCGGCGCGCTATAATCCCCCAATGCGCGCCGCGAAACCGAACTCGGCAGAGATATGCGATGTTGCCCGCCCCGATACTCCGATGTCTCGGGACCAGGAGAGCGTCTACCACAGCCCAAGGGCGGCGCGCGGAGCGGAGCCCGCCGATCAGGTCGGCGGGTAAACTGTGCGGAGTGAGCACGATGGTTCTAGGCTAGCGTCCGAAGGACCGCGGCGCGAAGCGGCGATCCCGCCTTACGGGGTGGGACGAGCGCGGTAGCGGTCGCTTCCCATAGTTGGGCTATCGCCTGAATCTTTAATAAGAAACCACTTCAGCAGTTGCTCCATTTCGATAGACCGGCATCCCCTCTCCACCCCGGCGCTCCGTTTGCTGCGCAAACTCCCACGCCGCGGTCCCCCTCCCCCTCTGGGGAGGAACTGTTCTTTCTCAACTTACCTTTCGAGTTCCTCCCCAGAGGGGGAGGTGGGCTCGCGAGCGCCAGCGAGCGAGGTCGGAGAGGGGACGAAACGAAAAAAGCCGGGCGCTAGCCCGACCTTGTTACTCGACCGCTGCGCGATCGTCCCGACCCATAAGTCGGGGTTCCTCCTTCGGAGGACGGTCCTCCTGCGTCGGACGCTAACAGAAACACCACTACAGCCCCTACGGCTTCGCCTTCGGAGCGGGTGTTTCTGTTGTGGGCTAGCCCTCTTCCTTGGCGAGACTTCTGGCGAGTTCCAGAATCTGCCGCCTCACCGCCTTGCTCTTGATCTGGCTCACGGCCTTGGCCAGCGCCACACCGTCGGAGCTGTTGATGAAGTCGTAGACGATCGGCATCTGGTCGCCGTCGGCGAATTCGCCGGCTTCGATCTCGTTGGTCAGCCCCTCGAAGAAAAACGCGATCGGCACGTCGAGCACCTGGGAGAGCCGCCACAGCCGCGACGCGCCCACGCGGTTTGCGCCGCGTTCGTATTTCTGGACCTGCTGGAACGTGACGCCCAGTTGGTCGCCCAGTTTTTCCTGACTCATTTTCAGGATTTGCCGGCGCATGCGTATGCGCGAGCCGACATGGACGTCGACCGGATTAGCCGATCGCGGCGCATGTTTGTTGATCATTGTCTCTTCCCGATCCCATCGTTCCCGGTGCGTGGTGCCCCCACCGAAATCGCGAACGAAAGTCTAATGTTGTGCGGTCAACCGCTCCTTTGGATTGTACCGGATGGCAAGCCGCGTCCCCACGATGCGTTCAGGCTGTCCGGCGCCTGGTCCCGCTCATTAGAAGTAAAACCAGATTAAGCAAGGCAAGGCCGCAATTGACAAGCAGAATGCGCGACGGGCCTGCGCGCCTCCATCCGGCCCCACTTGCAGGAAGCGGCAGCACGGTATCGACATAGCCCGCCTGCCCTCTGGGTGCGAGATCGACCACCCGGCCTTGCGCGTCGAAGCTGCCCGTGATGCCATTGGCGGCGGCGCGGATCAGCGGCAGGCCCTCCTCGATGGCGCGGTAGCGGGCGATGGCCGCGTGCTGGTCCAGCCCGACCGTGCGCCCGAACCACGCATCGTTGGACTGGTTGAGGATCGCCTGCGGATCGGACGGGCCGCCGCGCCGCGTCAGGCCCGGAAAGATGACCTCGTAGCAGATCTGCGCGCTGATGGGCGGCAGGCCGGGATAGGAGGCGGGCGACTTTTCAGAGGCCGGCGTGAACGAGTTGAGCGCGGTGGAGAGGAGGGTCGCGCCCAGATCCTCGACCACCTCCCCGCCCGGGATGAATTCGCCGAACGGCACCAGCTTTCTCTTGTCGTTGAACGCAGCGACCGTTGGGTTGCCGAGACCGTCATAGGAGATGGCAACGGACGCATTGTAGTAGCGCGCATCGGCCCGCCCCGTTTCCGGGTCCGGCGTGACCTCTTCGCGCACCGAGTTGATGATCCAGACCGGCGGCGTGTCGTCATAGGACACCAGCGCGCCGCCCATGCCGTAGAGCAGGTTCGCGTCCTCCACGGCGAGCCCGAGCACGGCGCTCTCGGGCCAGACGAGATGGGTGATGTCCTCGAGGCCCGGTTGCAGGCTCTGGTCGATGAAGCTCTGCGTGATGGCGTCGCGGGTCGCCGGGTCGAGCTGCTCGCTCTGGCGGAAGGGAACGGTCACGATGCGCAGGGCCACGCCGGGTTGGTTCCCGGGCTGTGCGCGCGACAGTTGGATCGAACCATAGGCAAACAGGACGGCGAACAGCGCCGCCACGCCCGCGCCCGGTCTCCAGTCGCGCCGCACCAGCGCGTGGCCGAGCAGGGCCGCGCCGAGCAGCATGGCGGCGGACAGGCCGTATATGCCGACCAGCCGCGCGCCCTGGCTGATCGCGCCGCCGGGCTCCCACGCATAGCCCGGCAGGTTCCACGGAAAGCCCGACAGGACGTGGCCGCGCGCGAGTTCGGCCAGCATCATGGCGGACACGAAGGCGGCGACGGCGCGCCACGGCGCACCGCCTGCAGCCATGATCCGGCTGGTCCACCATCCGGCCACGGCCCAGAACAGCGCCAGCAGCACGGCAAGTCCGCCCACCATGGGCAGGGTGAGTGGCACGAATTCCGGTCCGCGCTCCGCGAAAGCCGACGCGATCCAGAAGCAGCTGGCCGAGAACCAGCCCAGCCCGAAGACCAGCCCGGTGCGGAAGCCCGCACGGCCCGGCCTTTCCCAGCCGCTGACCCCATGCAGGCGGATGAACAGCCCGGCGAGGCCGACAAGCGTCAGCCCCCAGAAGTGGAAGGGCGCGAAGCCGAAGACGGTGACCGCGCCCAGAGCGAGCAGGCCGAGCGTGTGGAGCCAGCCGCGCCCCGTCCAGGAGAGGCCGCTCCTGCCGAGGTCGTTCATTTCTGCGGCGGCGCTGCGGTGGTGGCGGGTTTGGGAATCGCGGGCTTGTTCGCCGATGTCAGCGTCACGCGCAGGCGTTTGACCCGGCGCGGATCGGCGTCGAGCACTTCCATCTCCACCCCCTTGGGATGGACGATGATCTCGCCGCGTTCGGGAACCCGGCCCGCGAGCGTGAAGACCAGCCCGCCCAGCGTGGTGACCTCTTCCTCCTCGTCTCTTGTTGCGAAGTCGCGGCCGATGGCGTCCTCGAAATCGTCGATGGACACGCGCGCATCCGCTTCCCAGGCGCGGATGCCACCGTCCAGCGTGAGAGACCTGATCTCGTCAGCGTCCTCGTCGTGCTCGTCCTCGATGTCGCCCACGATCGGTTCGATCAGGTCTTCGATCGTCACCAACCCGTCCGTCCCGCCATATTCATCGACCACGACCGCCATGTGGATGCGGCGCGCCTGCATGCGCCGCAGCAGGTCTTGCGCCAGCATGGAGGGCGGCACGAACAGCACGGGCCGCCTGATAGAGCGGATGACCTTGCGGTCGGGGTAGGTCTTGGCCGAGCGCCCGCGCGCGTCGAACATGAGGTAGGGCAGCAGGTCCTTCACATGGACCATGCCCACGGGGTTATCGAGCGTGTCCTCATAGACCGGCAGGCGCGAGTGCCCGGCGTCGCGGAAGGCCTTGGAGAGTTCCTTGAGCGTGGCCGTCTTCTCGGTCGCCACGATGTCGGCGCGGGGCACCATGACATCGTCCACGCGCAAGAGGTGGAAGCGTTCGGCCGCGTCCATCATGCGTTCCTGCGCCTGCGCTTTTTCCGTTGGCGAAACGGGCTGGTCGGGTTCAGACGAGCGGCGCAGCACCTTGTCGAGCAGCGAAGGTTTTTCGGGCAATGGTTCGGGAGGCATGATCGGCCTAGATGTGTGCCGCGGCGTAGGGATTGTCAATTCCGAGCCGCGCCAGCGCGCGCACTTCCAAAGCCTCCATCGTTTCGGCCTCCGCGTCCTCCAAATGGTCAAAGCCCAGCAGGTGCAGCACGCCGTGAACGAGCATGTGCGCGACGTGGTGCTCGAACGTCTTGCCCTGCTCGGACGCCTCGCGCTCCAGCGTCTCGCGTGCGAGGATCACGTCCCCGAACAGGCCCGGCATGTCTTGCGGAAAGGACAGCACATTGGTCGGTTTGTCCTTGCCGCGGAAGTCGCGGTTGAGCGCATGAATCTGTGCATCATCGGTCAGCAGCACGGACAGCTCGCCCGATGGCTCCGCTCCGGCTTCCGCGAATGCGGCTTCGCAGGCGGGTCGGATCAGGCCCGCCACGTCCGGCCAGTCGCCCCCGCCCCGCGCTATGTCGATAATCAGCGTGACCTACGCCGCCATCTTGTCGTCCGCGCCTTGCGTCCACTGCCCCAGCGAGGCGTCGGAATTCATCCTGGCGCGGTGGGTGAAGGCGGCTTGCGCGGCGTCGTAATTCTCCGCCTTGCCAGCCCACGCGAACAGCGCGGATTGCTGCAGGGCGCGGCCGAAGCTGTAGGTCAGTTTCCACGGGAAACCCCCGACGCGGTTCATCATGTCGAGATTGCGGGTCGCCTCCTCATTGTCCTGCCCGCCGGACAGGAAGGCGATGCCGGGGACGGCGGATGGAACCGTGTCCTTCAGCACCTTGATGGTGCGCTCGGCGATCTCCTCGCGCGTGGGCTGCTCGGCGCATTTCTTGCCCGCCACGACCATGTTGGGCTTCAGCACGGTCGCCTCCAGCGCCACGCCCTGCTCGTAGAGTTCGGTGAAGAGCGAATTCAGCGCGCGCTCCGTGACCTCGTGGCAGCGCTCCACGCTGTGTGCGCCGCCCATCAGGACTTCGGGCTCCACGATAGGCACGATGCCCGCTTCCTGGCAGAGGGCTGCGTAGCGACCGAGCGCGTGGGTGTTGGCCTTGATGCCGCCGTCGGACGGCGTGCGGCCGACGGTGATGTCGGGATGGCTGATCTCGATCACGGCGCGCCATTTGGCAAAGCGCGCGCCGAGCTCGTAATATTCCGCGAGCCGTTCGCGCAGCCCGTCGAGGCCTTGGGTGATGGTCTCGCCCGGACGGCCCGCCAGCGGCGTGATGCCCTTGTCCACCTTGATGCCGGGAATCGCGCCCGATGCGGTGATGAGGTCGCGCAGCGGCGTGCCGTCGGATGCGTTCTGGCGCAGCGTTTCGTCGAACAGGATCACGCCGGAGATGTAGTCGTCCATGGCAGGGCGCGTGCGGAAGAGCATTTCGCGCCAGTCGCGGCGGTTCTCTTCGGTGTTTTCCGTGCCGATAGAGGCAAACCGTTTGCCGATCGTCCCGAAGCTCTCATCGGCTGCGAGTATGCCCTTGCCGGGGGCGACCATGGCTTCCGCCACAGCGACCATTGCGTCCAAATTCTTCATGTCTGCGCTCCGTTTTTGCAGTGCCTATTCCGTGACGATCGCCACGCCGGGCAATTCCTTGCCCTCCATCCATTCCAGGAACGCCCCGCCCGCGGTGGAGACGAAGGTGAAGTCGTCCACCGCATCCGCCGCCGCCAGCGCTGCCACCGTGTCGCCGCCGCCCGCCACCGCGATCAGCTCGCCGGACTTGGCGAGCTTGGCCGCATATTTCGCGGCCTCGATGGTGCTTGTGTCAAAGGGCGGTGTCTCGAACGCACCGAGCGGTCCGTTCCAGATCAGCGTCTCGGCTTTGTCCATGGCGTCCATCAGCGCGGTGACCGTGTCCGGGCCGACGTCGAGGATCATTTCTTTGCTCTTCACCCCGTCCGGCGCGGACACGCGGGTTTCCGCGCCCTCCACAAACTCGGTGGCCGTCACGACATCGACGGGCAGGATGATCTTGCACTTGGCGCGCTTGGCTGCCTTCATGATGTCCGTCGCCTTGCCGATCAGGTCGGGCTCGGCCAGCGATTTTCCGACGTCCAGCCCTTGGGCCAGCAGGAATGTGTTGGCCATGCCGCCGCCAATGGCCAGCATGTCGAGCTTGGTCACGAGGTGTTCCAGCAGGTCGATCTTGGAGCTCACCTTCGCGCCGCCCACGATCGCCATGACGGGCTTTTTCGGGTGGTCCAGCGCCTGCGCCAGATGGTCCAGCTCGCGCTCCATGGCGAGCCCTGCATAGGTCGGCAGGTGCTCCGCGATCCCGGCCGAACTCGCATGCGCGCGGTGGGCGGCGGAAAACGCGTCCATCACGAAGACATCGCCCTTGGAGGCGAGCTCTTCGGCGAGCTCCGCCGAGTTCTCCGTCTCGCCGGGCAGGAAGCGCGTATTCTCCAGCAGCATGACCTCGCCCGGCTCCATGGTCTTCACGGCATTGATGTTGGGCGTGGACAGGAAGCGCACGGGTGCCTGGATCGCTTCGGCCAGGGCGGGCGGCACGAAGCCCAGCGACAGGCCCTCATTGTTCTCGCCCGGCTTGGGCCGTCCGAAATGCGACAGCAGCACGACCTTGGCACCCGCCTCGCGCAGATGTTCTATCGTCGGCAGGGCCGCGCGCAGCCGCGTGTCGTCGCTGATGGCCCCGTCCGCGTCGCGCGGCAGGTTGAAATCGACGCGCACGAGCACGGTCTTGTTCTTGAGTTCGGCTGTTTCCAGTCGGCGGATTTTCATGTCGGGTCGGATCCTTGAGTAGCAATGGGGGCACGGTGCTGGCTTTGCGCCTGGCCCATCAGCCTTGCCACATCGATCATTCGGTTCGCAAACCCCCACTCGTTGTCATACCAGGCGATGACCTTGACGAGGTCGCCGTCCACCGACTTGGTGAGCAGGCTGGCAAACGTCGCGCTGTGCGGGTCGTGGTTCAGGTCGCTGGAGACCAGCGGGTTGCGCGAATAGCAGATGATGCCCCGCATGGGACCGGCCACGGCCTCGCGCATGGCGGCGTTGATGTCGCGGGCCGAGACCTTTGTTTCCGGCTGGAAGGCGAGGTCGATCATGGACACATTGGCCGTCGGCACGCGCACGGCCGCCCCGACGAGCCGCCCTTGCAGTTCCGGGATGACCTGCCCGACCGCCTTGGCCGCGCCCGTGCTGGTCGGGATCATGTTCAGGCCCGCCGCTCTCGCGCGGTAGAGGTCGGTGTGCGAATTGTCCAAGATGCGCTGGTCCTGCGTGTAGGAGTGCACCGTCGTCATGAAGCCGCGCTGGATGCCGACCGCATCGAGCAGCACCTTGGCGATCGGCGCAAGGCAGTTTGTCGTGCAGGACGCGCAGGAGACGAGCCTGTCGTCCGCTCCGAGGTCCGCGTGGTTGACGCCGTAAACGATGGTCCGGTCCACATCCTTGCCCGGCGCGGAGATCAGCACGGCCTTCGCCCCGCCTTTGAAATGCGGCTGGCATGCCTCGCGCGAACGGAACAGCCCGGTGCATTCCAGCACCACGTCGGCCACCGACCAGTCCACCTTGGCCGGGTCGCGCTGGTGGCTCATGGCGACGCGGCCCAGACCGTAGTCGATCCAGTCATTGTCGGGACGCCCGCTCGTCTCCACCGGCACACCGAAGCGCCCATGAACCGAGTCGTAACGCAGCAGATGCGCCGAGGTCTGCGTGTCGCCGGGCGAGTTGACCAGCACCAGCTCCATGTCGGTGACGCGGTATTCGTGCAGCGCGCGGGCGATGAGCCGCCCGATGCGCCCAAACCCGTTGATGGCGATCTTGATCGTCATGACAGTCTTTGCCCCTCTCGGCTGGCGCGGCACGCAACTGAAAATCCGCTCGCCAGTGGAGCGCTCCGATAGGCGCTCCTACCCGTCCCTGCCAGCAAATCCCGTGCCGTAAGGCGATGATTTCGCGGCAATAAAGGGGATGTTAACCATGTTGTCTCCATGACAGCGCTGACATGTCCCGCGACGTTACCGATTCGATTTCCAACGCCCCGTCCGGAAGCTCCCGGATCGATTCGGCGTCCATGCGGCTGGCCCGCGCGCTGGACACGCTGGAAGGCCGCCTGCCGCAAATGCTCGACCGCCTGTCCCGGAACGAGACGCAACTGTCCGAGTCCTCCGGCATGGCCAGCGACCGCGCCCAGCTCGCCGCCCGGCTCGACGAAGTCACCGCCCGCGCCGAGGCGCTGGAGGCGGAGCGCGACCGCATACGTTCCGAAGCGCAAGCCGCCGAGCAGCGCGTCGATGCGCTCACCCAGCGCACGCGGTCCGAACTCGACTCGACCATCGCGACCTTGCGCGACGTTCTCGGAGGCGCGTGATGGGCAAGGTGAGCCTGAACATCAATGGCCGCGCCTACGGGCTGGGTTGCGAGGCGGGCGAGGAAGAGCGCCTCATGCGGCTCGGCCAGAAGCTGGACGAGCGCGTCGCCAGCATGGCCGCCCAGTTCGGCCAGATCGGCGACCTGCGCCTCATGGTCATGGCCGGCATCACCCTGCTCGACGAGATGGACGAGGTGAACACGTCGGTGGATGCCGAAGTGAACCGCCGCATCGGTGCGCTGCAGGCCGAACATGCTGCGCTGATGCAGACGCTGTCGGACACCGAAGCCCGTGCCGCGACCGAGCTCAACGCCGCCGCCGAGCGCGTCGAGCGCATGAGCGCCATGCTGGGCTCGGCCGAGGACTAGCGATCGTTTCGCAGGCGCACGCCCCGCGACCGCCAATCAGCTCTTCGCACCGCTCACAGCGCTTGCCAAGCCGGCCACACTCCCCCACATGCTCCTCGACGGTTTCTGCGGGTTGCGTGTGCGGCACTAATCCACCGGACCTTACTGTATCCTTCGGGAGCTGGCTCTGTTCGGACCGTGGTTCGTTTACTTCCGGCACCCACCTCAAAATGAGGTTTCGAGGATTTTTAAGCTTCCACGGGCTCTGCGGGGCCGTCACGAATCTCCAAAACTCTAGAGATCGCGCCAGACGGCGCCCACAACAGAAACACCCGCTCCGTAGCCCAGCCGATCAAGTCGGCGGGTAAACTCCGCCGGAGGGGCTGTAGTGGTATTTCTGTTAGCGTCCGACGCAGGAGGACCGTCCAGCGCAGCTGGAACCCCGCCTT
>JAHDEU010000024.1 GCA_020628635.1 Hellea sp.
CGCCGGGCGGGCATGCACCAGCTGGAGCCCGTCGGCGAGCTGCTGATCGTGGACGGCATTCTGGTGCTGCACGAGCCATCGGTGCGTGCGCTCGCCGACGCCTCCGTCTTCGTGAGGGCCGACCAGGATCTGCGCCAGATGCGCCGGGAGCGCCGCGATGTGTCCGAACGCGGGCGCGAGCTGGACGACATCCGTCGGCAGCTGCGCGACCAGGTCTTTCCGGCGCACGACCAGTTTGTGGAGCCGAGCGCCGCGCATGCCGATCTCGTGCTCGACGCCATGGACATCATGGACGACCCGACGGCGGCTGTGAGTGCGGTGCTGGGCCTCGTGACCGAGCCCCTCTGAAGCCTTGTGGATAGCCGTCTGGCCTTGGCGCGTGAGTCCGGCTAAGCGGCCTCAACGCCGACCGCGTGCAGGGAACCCACATCGATGAACCATCCGCTGACCGGCCTCATCGGCGTTGCGCTGCTTTTCGGTATCGCCATTCTCGCCAGCTCCAACCGCCGCGCCATCCGGCCGCGCATCGTGCTGGCCTGCTTCGCGCTGCAGCTCGGCATTGCTGTACTCGTGCTCTATACCGGCTTCGGCAAGGCCGCACTCCAGGCGGCGGCCAGCGGCATGGAAACGCTGCTGTCCTTCTCGGACGCGGGCATCAGCTTCATGTTCGGACCCTTGGGCGATCCGGGCGGCCCGGCGGGGTTCGTATTCTTCACCCGCGTGCTGCCCGTGATCATCTTTTTCGCCGCCCTGATGGAAGTGCTCTACCACCTGAAAGTCATGCCCTTCATCGTGAAGTGGGGCGGGCGCTTCATTCGCGTCGTGACGGGCACGCGGCCCATCGAGAGCCTGAACGTCGTCGCCAATATCTTCGTCGGCCAGGTCGAGGCGCCGATCTCGCTCAAGCCCTATCTGGGCAACATCAGCCGCTATGAGCTCTTCACCATCATGGTCTCCGGCCTCGCCTCCATCGCGGGTTCCGTGATGGCGGGCTATATCGCGCTGGGCATCAGCGCGGACTACCTGATCGCGGCGGCGTTCATGTCCGCACCGGCTGGCCTGATGATGGCCAAGATCATCATGCCGGAGCCGCCGGAACTGGCCAGGACCGCAGCCGTGGAGCCCGTCATGGCGGAGCCGGAAGGCGGCAAGCGCGAATATTCCAACGTCTTCCTCGCCGCCGCGAACGGCGCGCAATCCGGCGTGCAGATCGCCATTGCCGTCGCCGCCATGCTGATCGCGTTCACCTCACTCATCGCGCTGGTGAACGGCCTGCTCGGCTGGCTCGGCGGCTTTTTCGGCCTCGACGCGCTGTCGATCCAGAGCATTCTCGGCACGCTGTTTTCGCCCCTCATGTGGAGCGTCGGCGTCCCGTGGGAGGAGGCGCGCGCGGCCGGAGGCATCTTTGGCGAGAAGATCGTGCTAAACGAGTTCATCGCATATCTGAGCCTCGCCGCGGAGATGGAGAGCTTCTCGCCCCGCACCCAGACCATCCTCACCTTTGCGCTGTGCGGTTTCGCCAACTTCGCGTCCATCGGCATCCTGCTCGGCGGCCTCGGCACCATTGTTCCCGACCGCAAGGGCGAGATCGCGCGCATGGGGCTGAAGGCGGTGTTTGCGGCGTCCCTGGCAAACTTGATGAGCGCCGCCTTGGCCGGGATATTGGTGGGGCTTTAGTCTCCGACCCAGTCACCGTGTCGCCAAGCCTGGGGTCCCGGGGACGACGTTTTCATATATAAACGGCTTATCCCCGGCACTCGCGGTCGGGGCCTTGCTCGGCAATCTGGGACGCTAGACCTTCAGTCCTATCTCGCGCAGCCGCTCGTTCAAAAACTCATTGGCCGTGATCGGCGCTTCCGCCACCGCGCCCCGCGCCACGCAGCTCGGCAGCGCTTCCAGCACGAAGTCGTTCGCGGGGTGCAGGAAATAGGGCATGGAGTAGCGCGAATGGGCGCAACGCTCGGGCGAAGGGTTGACCACGCGGTGGGTGGTGGACGGGATCTCGCCGCCCGTGAGCCGCGCGAGCATGTCGCCCGCATTGACCACCACCGCGCCTTCGGGCGGGTTGGCGGGCAGCCACGCGCCGGAGCGGTGCATGACTTCGAGGCCTGCCTCTTCCGCACCCAATAGCAGGGTCAGCAGGTTGATGTCCTCATGGGCGGCGGCGCGCACAGAGCCGGGTTCTATGGCGGAGGGATCGTCAACGGGCGGGTAGTGCAGCAGGCGCAGGATGGAATTGCCATTGACGAGCGCGGCGCGCATGTCGGCCTCCGTCATCTCCAGCGTCTCGCCGATCGCCACCATCAGCGTGCGCGCAAACGCGTCCATCTCGTCGAACAGCGTCTTGGAGACCGCGTTGAACTCCGGGCGCTCCGCGACCTGCGGCGTGGCGGGCAGGCCGGGAATCGTGTCGCGGCCCTCATGCCAGAACTCCTTGAGGTCCGGCGTGTCGCGGTCCTTGGCGCTCTCCGTGCGGAAAGGGGAATAGCCGCGCTGGTAGTGGGCCTCCGGCATGGCGTAGGCGGACTTGGTGTCGTCCGGCAGGGCGAAGAAAGCGCGGCTTTCCGCTTCCATGGCGTCGATGGCCGCTTTCGGGATGGTGTGGTTGCGGATCACGGCAAATCCCGTGTCGCGCAGGGACTCCACCAGCGCGCGGCCGAAGCCGGCCGGGTCGGCATCCGCGCGCGCGAAATCCAGCTCGGCTATGGCGAGCGGCGTGGAATCGGCGAGGGTGGCTTGCGCGTTCATGGCGCGAACCTAAGCCGCATCCGCGCGCGCGCAAAGGGGAGTGGTGCAGGAAAGTCACACTCACCTGTGAATCCCGGTGAGCCGCAGTCTTTCTTACAGCACTGTCACAAAACTGACGACTCATCCGCGTAGCGGGCGCTCAATCGTGCGGGGCTGCTCTCGATTCCCCGCATCAAACCCCTCGCGTCGTTCCCTTGCTCGGGCGTCGCGCCATCGGAGCCGTCCATGTCCCGTTTCCCCATCACGCCAGCAGCCGCATTGCTGCTCGGCACCTCGGCCCTCACAGCCGCCATGCTGCCCACCACGGCATTCGCGCAAGCGACCTTCTCCAACATCAACGGCGTTGTCACGACCACCAGCGGTGCGCCCGTGTCCGGCGCGACTGTGACCATACTCTACACGCCGACCAACCGGGTCGAGCGCGCGACGACGTCCAGCAACGGCACATTCTTCGCCACAGGCCTGTCGGTTGGTGGCCCCTACACCGTGACCGTGACCTCGGCCGACGGCGAAGTGGTGCGCGAAAATGTCCGCCTGTCGCCATCCAGCAACTCGCTGCAGCTCGTGCTCGGCGGCTTCGACGAAGTCATCGCGACGGCAACGATCAGCTCCGACGCGGATATCGGTGACGGCGTGGGTTCGGCCTTTTCCGCCGACGACATCGCCAACCAGCCGACGGCGACCCGCGACCTGATCGCGACACTCGTGCGCGATCCGCTCGCCAACTCGTCGGGCGAAGGCATCCTGTCGGTCGCCGGCGCCAACCCGCGCTTCAATGCGCTGTCCATCGACGGCTCGCTGCAGCAGGACGATTTCGGCCTGTCGCAGTCCACCTATCCGACATCGCGCGCGCCGATCTCGCTCGACATCATCGAAACCGCCACCGTGCAGGCAACCGACTACACCGTCACCCAGTCCGGCTTCACCGGCGGCCTCGTGAACGTCGTGACCAAGTCGGGCACCAACGAGTTCGACGGCTCGGCCTATTTCTACAAGCAGAACGAGGACTTCTTCGGCGGCAAGACGGCCGGCACCGAGTTCGAGCCCGCCCCGTTCGACGAGGAAGAATACGGCTTCGTCGTCCGCGGACCGATCGTGAAGGACAAGCTGTTCTTCCTCGCTTCGTACGACAAGTTCAGCTCCGGTTCGGGCCGTGAATTCTCCGCTGCAGACCGCAATAACGGTGTCGACAACCGCATCTTCGACGGCATCCGCGGCATCGTGCAGGACACTTACGGCTTTGACCTCGGCGATCGTCCGGGCGTTGTGTCCACGCCGGAATCCACCGAGCGCATCTTCGGCAAGATCGACTGGAACATCGACGATCAGCACCGTGCGTCCTTCTCCTATCAGGACACGGCTGAGAACGGCACGTCCGGCGTCGGCTCGCTGACCTTCTCCTCCGCCTATTACGACACGCCGAGCTCGCTCAAAGCCTACAAGGCCGAGCTGTTCTCCGACTGGACGGACAGTTTCGCGACCGAACTGCGCTTGAACTTCAAGGACTATGAGCGCGCGCAGAACTGCCGCGCAGGCGCAGGCGTCGGCGAGTTCGACATCCGTCTGTCCCAGGACGACCTCGAAGGCACGGCGCTGGAAGGCTTCATCACCCAAGGCGGCAATCGCGACCTGTTCTTCGTGGGCGGCTGCGACCGCTTCCGCCAAGGCAACACCTTTGCCGATGAGCGACTGCAGGCGCAGGCCATCGGCCGCTACGTCACGGGCGACCACCTCGTCTCCTTTGGCGGCGAGTACCAGGACTACAAGCTCGACAACCTGTTCGCGCAGCGCTCCGTCGGCGAATTCATCTTCCGCTCGGTCGATGACCTGACGTCCGGCACCGCGTCCAACGTCGTCGTGCAGCTGCCCGACACCGGCATTGCCGAGGACATCCGCACCCAGTGGGGATATGACCAGCTCGCGCTTTTCGTGCAGGACAGCTGGCAGATCTCGCCGGATTTCCGCCTCGACGCCGGCCTGCGCTACGAGACCATCATCCAGAGCGACGAGCCGCAGGAGCGGACCTTCTTCGGCGACCGCTACGGCTTCTCCAACACCAACAATCTCGACGGAAACGACCTGCTGATGCCGCGCGTGTCGTTCGAGTGGAACGCGCTGGACCGCACCACGGTCACGGGCGGCGTTGGCCTGTATGGCGGCGGCGATCCCAAGGTCTGGACGTCCAACGCCTTCACCCCGCCGGTCTTCTTCGAAAGCCTGCGCAATGTCGAAGGTGCCAATCCGGCCGCCGGCACGCCGCAGGACGCACTCGATAGGGTTCTGGAAAACGACGCCAACAGCCCCGGCCCGATCGATGTCATCGGCGATGACTTCAAGACGCCGTCCGACTGGAAAGCCAGCCTGCGCGTCGATCAGGAGTTCGACCTGAAGTTCGGCGATCTGGATTTCGGTTCCGACTACGCCCTGTCGTTGCAAGCGCTCTACACGGACAGCTCGCGCGGCTTCGGCTGGCGCAACCTCGCCCAGACCGAGCTGACGGACACGCAGCCCCTGGGTGTCGCGCCCGATGGCCGTCCGATCTATGCCGACCTCGCCGATCTGCGCGTCAACAACGCGGTCAGCCTCGTCAACATCGACCAGGGCAATAGCTGGGTCCTGTCGGCCAGCCTGTCCAAGGACTTCGACAACGGCATCGGCACATACCTGTCCTACGCCTATCAGGATGTGGAAATCGCCACGCCGGGCGGCAGCTCGCGCGGCGTGTCCAACCTGCGCGGCATTGTCGGGTTCGATCGCAACTTCGCGCGCGCGGGCCGCAGCCCCTACGCGACCGAGCATGCCTTCAAGGTGGGCCTGTCCTACAATACGGACGTGCTGTGGGGACTGGAGTCGAACTTCTCGCTGTTCGGCAACATCACCTCGGGCGACCCGTTCTCCTACACCTTCGACGTCAATCCCGACTCGGCCCTGTTCGGCCGCCAGGGCGACTTCGAAAACCCGTTCGACAACGACTCGCTCTACATCCCGGCCATTTCCGGCGGCGTGATCAACGACCCGAACGTGGTCGTGGGCAGCGGCTTCGACGAGGACGCCTTTGTCGAGTTCGTGCGCAGCAACGACCTGTCGCAAGGCATCCAGGACCCGAACAATGACAGCTCGTCCTGGAACCAGGTCTGGGACTTCCAGTGGCAACAGGAGATCCCGTTCTTCAACGAGCGCGCCGAGCGTTTCGTCGGCCGCAACAAGCTGAAGTTCGTGCTCAACATCGACAATGTCATGAACCTGCTCGACAGCGACTGGGGCACGCAGTCCAACGGTCCGGGCTTCGACACGGTCGCACCGGTCACCGCCAATCTGGTGAGCCGCGCCGATGTCGCAGCCAACGGCATTGACGGCGCGACCGCGCTGCTAGACGACGCACCGCGCACGACCTGCGTGAGCGCGGACTCCTGCGTGTACCGCTTTGATCGCTACCGCGACCGCGACACCAATTTCGAGAGCCTGTTCCGCAGCCTCTACGAAGTCCGCGTCGGCCTGCGCTACGAGTTCTAGCCAAGCCGCAAACGGCAAGCACGACGGCCCGCTCCGGTCATCCGGGGCGGGCTTTTTCGTGGGTCAAAGCAGACGCTGCGGGCTTCACGGCCCATTAACCCCGTCCGGGGTTTCCGACCATCCAGTCGGAACGTGTGACCGTAGCCATGCGTCCCTTTTGCTCGGAAGCATGGAATAGACGCTTCGCCAAAGGAGAACCCGAAATGCAGATCATTATCACCGCCGCACCGGGTCCCGCCAAGCTCATTCGCCGCAAGCTCTACGACACGGTCCGGGGTATCACGTCGATCGCCAGCCACCCCACCATCGCCGCCACGCGCGAAGCTATCGGTTCGCATGTGCCGGACCTATTCGTCGCGGTGGGACGCCGCTCGCCGCATGCCTTGGGCCGCTTCTCGCATCATCTCGGTGAGCTTAGCTGTGCGCAGCTACTGTGCTCCGGGCTGGATGCGGACAATCTGGTCTATCGCAACGGCACGGAACTTCCCAAGGTGTTTCGGATTCCGGCCGAGCACAATGTCGCGGAAGCGATCGTCGAGGTCACGCGGCAGCTCATTGCATCAAGGAAACAGGAAGCCGAGGCCGTTGCGAGGCGGCATGTCCAGGTCGGTGTGGGCCGAGAGGTCCGCAATATCGTGAAGCACGCGACAAGAGCCGTGCAGCCAATGAGGCACTCGCCTAAGCCTCTTCTGGTTCATCCCGTGCTGGCCGAGATCCGGCGGATGGCCGAGGTCTAGAGTTCAGCGCTCCTGCGACACCCGGCGCGATGCGATCTCATTGCGGAAGCGCTCGATGACCAGACTGTCCGCCGGATTGTCCGACCAGCGCGCGGCATTGTCGAGCACGGCGTCGGCATGGTCGAGCTTGCCCTCATAGAGCAGGGCCGGGATCATCATCATGGCCTCGTGCGGGTGGCGCAGATGGCTCTTGCGCAGGATCAGCCAGTCCAGCGACTGCAGGGCAGGCTTGGGCAGGCTGTCCGTTTCGGGGCGGCTGACGGCGACGCGGAACAGATGCAGCTGCGCGTCCTGCGGCGAGGCAGCGAGCGCGCGCACAGCAGCGTCGCGCGCCTCCGTCCAGAGCGTGTCGTCCATCTGGTTCTGGCTGACCCGGCCATAGGCAGCCTTGGCGCGCAGCTTCAGCGCGCGCGGAGCCTCCGGAATGCGCGCCAGCATGCGGTCGGTGATCATGTCCACCCCGTCCCAATCACCCATGCGCCAGCTGTTGAGCGCGCGGGCGAGGGTGAGGGCGGTGGTGTCCTCGCGAACAGAGACTTCCGCCTCATCGATCAGAGCGCGCGTGGCCACGTCGCGCCGGCCATAGGACAGAAGCAGGCGCAGGCGGTTGGCGGCCAGCACGGCCTCGCTCGGCTCCGAGGTTGAGACGGGACCCGTCGCGCTTGATCCGACTTCCGTGACGCGCAGTGTCCCGCCCGGTTTTCCCAGCCGTCCGCGCACGCGCTCCTCCAGCGGGCCATATCGCAGTCCGAAGGCGCGCTCGAAGCTGTCTTCCGAGTCCGAACTGGCATCCCAGCCATCGACAAACCGGTGGATGTTGGCGAGCCCGCCCGGCTCCGTCATCACGAAATGCGCCAGAGCCCAGCTCTGACCGTAATAGAGACGCTGCGCGCGGAACAGCGAGTCCGTCGTCGCCGCCGCATAGTCGGGATAGCGCGCCATGCTCTCGATGACGGTTCGCATGGGCAGCCAGGATCCGGCACGGGTCAGTTCGTCCTCGTCGGGCAGGGCGCGGCCGAACACGGCGAGGGTCTCGCCGTCATGGTCGTAGGTCGCGTAATAGTCCGCCATGCCCTCGCCGAGCCAGATCGGCAGCTTGCGCGGGTAGCGCTCTTCGATGATGTGGTGGACGACTTCGTGGCGCAGCACCAGCCGCAGCCAGTCGCGCTCCAGCGCGCGGTGCAGGAAATGGTCGGGGTCCTCGCTGTATCCGATGACGATGTCCTCGCCCGCGGCCGAGCGCAGATATATCGCCGCCGTGATCCCGCCCGGCGTGACCGCTTCGAACACGCGCGTATCGTCGATGATGGAGAGGGTCAGTTTCTGCGTGTCCGGCGTGGTATCCAGGCCGAGATCGGCGATGACCGCGCCGCGAAAGCGCTCCAGATCGCGCAATATCTCCGCGCCCTGCACGTCCGCATCGCTGATTAGAATGAAATTGTCCGACTCCGCCCGCGTCGCGGCTTCCGCTGATGCAACTGATAGCATCACGGCCAATACGGCCAACCACAGCGCGCTGAGCAATGTCGGGATGGATCGTGGGTTCAAGGCAGCCTCCGGGTTACTCTGTAACACGGATTTGGGTCGAGTCGAGTGACGGCTCCGTCACAGTCGCGCGAGCTTTCGTAAACGCGGTTAATATTTTCTTTGCCATGATCGGGGATGCGCAATCCAGGATTGCCTGCTGCAGACTTTGCGCGGCGTGCCGTCATTTGGATATCGCTGCGTGGGGATGGCGGGATGAGTGCGAATTTCTGGCTGATACTCTCGGCCGTCATGATCTTCTTCATGCAGGCGGGTTTCCTATTGATCGAGGCGGGCTCCGTGCGGGCCAAGAATGCCGTCAACGTCGCGCAGAAGAACGTCTCCGACCTGATCATATGCGGGCTGCTTTATGTGACGATCGGGTTTGCCGTCATGTACGGGCCGAGCGTGGGCGGGCTGTTCGGCGCGGGCGGGGCGCGCGACGCGGTGGAGCAGGCGGGCCGCTGGCCGACACTGCTTATTTTCAATCTGGCGTTCTGCGCTGTGGCTGCGACCATCGTGTCGGGCGCGGTGGCCGAACGCATGCGCATTGGCGCCTATCTGGTGTCCACGGCCATCATCGCCGTTCTGGTCTATCCGGTGTTCGGCCATTGGGCCTGGGGCGATCTGGTGCTTTCGGGCAACACCCCGCTGCTGGGTTCGTTCGGCTTTGCGGATCATGCGGGCGGCGTGACGATCCACGCGCTGGGCGGCTTCTTCGCGCTGGGCGCGGTGATGGTGCTGGGCCCGCGCAAGGGACGCTATGACGAACAGGGGCGCGTGCAGCCCATTGCGGGCTACAGCCCCGTGCTGTCGCTGGTCGGCTGCCTGATTTTGCTGGTTGCCTGGGTGCCGTTCAACACCGGCATGATGGACCCGGCATCCGCGCGCTTTGCCGATGTGGCGCTCGGCACGCTGATGGCAGCGAGCGCGGGCGGTCTGGGCGGCATGACGATCGGCGCGTGGCTGGACCGCGGCACGCTGCGCCCGGAAGCCAGCTTCAACGGCATTCTCGGCGGGCTGGTCGCCGTGACGTCGGGCGTCGCCTGGCTGGGCCTGGGCGGCGCGATCGTGGTCGGCGCAATCGGCGGCATGGTCGCGATCGGCGGCCAGCACTGGTTGCTGCACAAACGCCGCATCGACGATCCGGTCGGCGCGATCGCCGTGCACGGACTGGCGGGGGTGACGGGCGCGCTGCTCTTTCCGCTTTTCGCCGCCATGCCTCTACCGGCAGGCAGCCTGGCCGCGCAAATGCTCGCACAGCTCATTGGCGTGACGGCCTGTATCCTGTGGGGCGCGGGCACGGGATATGGCGTATTCCGCCTGATCGCCATGACGGGACGCCTGCGCGTGACCGAGGCGGAAGAAGCCGTTGGGCTCGACGTCGCGGAGCACACGCCGCATCTCGCATCGGGCGCGGTCGATGCCGCCTACGCTGCCCTGCAGGAGCGGCTGACCCAACCATCCGCCGCGGCCTCCGCCGCACCTGCCACGGCGCGTGCTGCTCCGCTGCCGGGAACGGAAGTGGGCCTCGCCCTGTCCGCCATGGCTGAAAAGGTGGACCAGAAATCCGCCGCGCTGGAATCCGCGCTGGCGACCTATACGCAGGCGCTGGAAAGCCTTTCGGACGGCGTGCTGATCTATGATGCGGACGGCGTGATCGTGCAGATCAACACGGCATGTCAGGACATTCTCGGCGGCGCCAAAATCCGGCTGGAGCGCGGTACAACGCGGCGCGACTTCATCACGGCGCTGGTAAAGGGCGGTCAGCTGCCGCGCGGTGAACGGTCCGTGGATGACGCGGTGGTAGACTACCTGCTCGAGAACCCGATGGAGGAGGACGGCGAGGCCACGCTGACGTTCCCGAGCGGCCGCTCTTACCTGCGCAGGTCCACCCCGACACTGGATGGCGGGCAGATCATGCTGCTGACAGACGTCACGGATATCCGCCGCGCGCAGGAAAAAGCGGAAGAGAGCGAGCGCTCGAAATCCGAATTCCTCGCCAATATGAGCCACGAAATCCGCACGCCCATGAACGGCATCATCGGCATGGCGGAGCTGCTCGCCCTGACCGAGCTGGACGATCGCCAGCGCGACTATGTCGAGACCATCGGCACGAGCGGAGATGCGCTGATGCTGGTGATCAACGACATCCTCGATTTCTCCAAGCTGGATGCCGGGCGCATCGTGCTGGACCCGCAGCCCTTCTCCCTGCGCGATGCAGCCGAAGATGTCTGCGCCCTGCTGGGCACGGCGGTGGCCGACAAGGGCATCGACCTTCTGCTGCGCTACGCGCCCGATCTGCCGGAGCAGTTCGTCGGCGATGCGGGACGCGTGCGCCAGATCCTGACCAACCTGCTCGGCAATGCCGTGAAGTTCACCCATGCTGGCCATGTGATGGTCGAAGTGACCGGCGAGGCGCAAGACGGCCGCGCCGCACTGCGTGTGGCTGTGTCCGACACTGGCATGGGCATTCCGAGCGAGCAGCTGGAGCGCATCTTCGAGAAGTTCAGCCAGGTCGACGGCTCGCGCACGCGCGAACACGAGGGCGCGGGTCTCGGCCTGTCCATCGCAGCGAGCCTCGCGGAGCTGATGGGCGGCAATATCACGGTGGAGAGCGAGCTGGGCCATGGCTCCACTTTCACGCTCACCGTGGAGCTGCCGATTGCGCAGGGCGAGGGCGAGGTGCTGCTGCCGCGCGCCGAGTTCGCGGGCGCGACCGTGCTGGTGGTGGACGACAATGCGGTCAACCGCAAGATCCTGTCCGAGCAGCTGTCGCATTGGCGCTGCCGCTGCGTGATGGCGGAAAGCGCCGCCCATGCGCTGGCCCTGCTGGGAGAGGCGGAACGGCGCGGGCTGACCTTCGACCTGCTCATCACGGACCACCACATTCCGGGCCAATCGGGCGAGGCTCTGTTGCGCACGCTTCGCGCCAATGGACCGACCTCGGAGCTGCCCGCTATCGTGCTCTCATCGGCCATGGATGACAGGCTGCGCGCAGAACTGCGGACGCTCGGCCGGACCCGTGTCCTCAGCAAGCCCTCGCGCGCGAGCCTGCTGTGGAACACCATCGCCGACAGCCTCGCGCCGGTCGCGACTGCGACGGAGATACCTGCAATCGACACCGAAGAGGTTGCCGCAGTCGAGCTCGCCCCGTCCGTCACGGTCATGGTGGCCGAGGACAATCCGACCAACCAGAACTACATCCGCTACGTTCTGGAAGAGCTGGGGCTGGGCTGCTCGATCGTCGGGAACGGGCAGCTGGCCGTGGAGCAATGGCGGCTGGAGCGTCCGCCGGTCGTGCTGATGGACGTGTCCATGCCCGTGATGAACGGCTATCAGGCGACGCGCCGCATTCGCGGCATAGAGGCGAGCGAAGGCTTGGCCCGCACGCCGATCATCGCCGTGACCGCCCACGCGCTGGCAGAAGATGTGGAACGCTGCAAGGCGGCCGGCATGGACGGCCACCTGTCCAAGCCGCTCTCCATCGATGGGCTTCGCCGCGTGCTGCAGTCGCACGGCATTGCCTGCCGCCCGCCCGCAGCAACACCCGGCCGGGCCGCCAGCGGGCGTTGACATGGACAGCTTGCGGGACTAACTGCCCCGCAGATTTCAACTAGCGCAGACAATGCGCTCCGAGCTGTGCGATCCCTGGCAACAGGATGATGCAGACGGGGTCCCGCAGCCGACGAGTTTCGTCCGCTGCGGCGTTTTGCGTTTGGCAAATGACGGAAGAGAGACAGCTTGTTCGAAGCCCTCGGCGATAGACTTACCGGCGTATTCGATACGCTGACCGGCCGTGGTGCTCTGTCCGAGCGCGATGTCGATCTCGCCATGCGCGAAATCCGCAAGGCACTGCTCGAAGCCGACGTCGCCCTGCCGGTGGTCAAGGATTTCGTCGCCAAGGTCCGCACGGAAGCTGTGGGCGAAAAGGTCATCCGCGCGGTCAAGCCGGGCCAGCAGGTCATCAAGATCGTCAATGACGCGCTGATCCAGACTCTCGGCGGAACCCTCTCGGACGACGAAGCCGACCTCGCTGAAATCCGCGCGGCCTCTGAGCTGAACCTCAAGGCCAAGCCGCCCGTCGTCATCCTGATGGCTGGCCTGCAGGGCTCGGGCAAGACGACAACGACCGGCAAGGTCGCGAAATATCTTAAGGAGCGGTTGAAGAAGAAGGTCATGCTGGCCAGCCTGGACACCAACCGTCCG
>JAHDEU010000025.1 GCA_020628635.1 Hellea sp.
GCCGCCATGATGCTCAAGGATTTGCGGCTGGCGAAAGAGGCTGCCACGACGGCGCGCGCGGCCACCCCGCTCGGCGCGCAGGCGGAGGCGCTCTACGCGCTGATGGAGGCGGCCGGCGAGGGCGGGCTGGACTTCTCCGGCGTGATGAAGCTGATCGACGGGAGCCTGTAGCTATTCGGCGGCGGTGATCTCAGGGCGCGAATATTTCGGACACGTCCCCGAGCAGCGCCCGTCATGGCTCCACTCCGGCGGCCGCCAGAGATAGGCGAGCTTGTCCTGCCAGCGCTCCGCAGACCGGATGCGGCGCGCGAGCCATTTGATCCCGGCGAGCTGCGCGGTGACCGGATTGTAGTCATGCAGCGGCTCGACCAGGCCGACCACGGGCTCGACCGAATAGGGCGCATGCGTGCCCAGCATCCGGTCCCAGACGATCAGCACCTGGCTGTAGTTCCTGTCGATGTATTCCGGCTGGTTGGCGTGGTGGATCTTGTGGTTCAGCGGCGTGGCGAAGACGCGCTCCATCCAGCCCAGATGGCCGACATAGCTGGCATGGTTCCAGATGCCGTAGAGGTCCTTGAGCACATGCACCGCCACATAGATCACGGGCGGCACGCCGAGCAGGGCGGCCACGCTGGCGCCGAACATCTTGAAGCGGCCGTCGAGATAGAAGCCGCGGGCGGCCGTCGTGTGGTTGAATTCGTTGGAGCTGTGATGGACCGAATGGAACGCCCACATCAGGCCGACGCGGTGGTTCAGCCGGTGGTCGATGTAGTAGGTCAGCTCGTTGACGACGAAGGCGATGGGAACCGCCAACCACAACGCCTCGATGGTCGTCAGGCGGAAGTGCTCGAACACGAACACATAGAGCGCGAGCGGGGCTATGATGCCGACCAGTATGCCGATCAGGCTGGTGATCAAATTGATGCCGATCGAGGTCAGCGCGTCGCGATTGTCATAGTCGCTGCGGCGCGCCACCGCGTAGTAGAGCCGCTCCGCGATCACCATGCCGAAATAGCCGACGCCCAGAATGGCGAGCGAGGCGGGGCCTCCGATTGTCTCGAGGATAGACTGCATCGTGTTCTGAAAAGCACAAAGCGCCCGGGCTGTCAGCGGGGCGAATGCGCACGCCGTCTATGCGGGCGCGCGCGTCACATCGTGGCCGTAGATCCAGTCCATGCGGCGGTGGACCAGCGTCGGGGCCAGCCGCCCGGCCAGCCACATCGGGCCGTACGTGCTCAGCCGGCCCCACGCCGTGCGCTGGTGGAACGTCCCCATATTGGCGCGCGACCCGGCCTGCACCGCCGTCGTGCGGGGCAGGCGTTCGGCCTGGTAGGCGCGCAGGCTGTCCGCGACCCCGCGTCCCGGCACGGACAGCGCGCGCGCCAGCACCCAGGCGTCCTCGACGGCCATGGCCGCGCCCTGTGCGAGAAAGGGCAGCATCGGATGCGCGGCGTCGCCCAGCAGCGCCACAGCGCCGTCTGTCCAGCGCGGCAGCGGCGCGCGGTCATAGAGCGCCCAGCGGTGCAGCGCGCCGTCCGGGACGCGCTCCAGCAGCGTCGTGACCGTTGGGTGCCAGCCGGCGAAATCGGACAAGGCGTCGGCCCGTTCGCCCGGTTCCGACCAACCCTCGCGCGTCCAGTCGGAGCGCTCGACCACGCCGACGAAATTGGCGAGCGCGCCGCGGCGCAAGCGGTAGGTCACCGCGTGGCGCCCCCGACCCATCCAGGCGCAGGCCGTCGGGCGCGGCGCTTGCTCGCCCAGCGCGCTCACCGGCACCACGGCGCGCCAGGCGACATTGCCGGTGAAGACGGGCGCGTCCGGCCCCAACATGCGTTTCCGCACGGCGGAGCGTATCCCGTCAGCGCCTATCAGCAGATCGGCGTGCAGGACCTCTCCGCTATCGAGCACGGCCTCCACGCCTCGCTCCGTTTGGCGGTAGTCGGCCAGTCCTGCGCCGAGCTGCAGACTGCCGGGCGCGCGCGCCTCCAGCGCGCTGCGCAATGCCGCGATGTAGTCCGCGCGGTGGATGTGCAGGTAGGGCGCGCCCCAGCGGTCTTTTGCTGCCTCGCCCAGCGGAATGTCGAACAGCGTTCGGCCCGTTTCGCCCATGCGCGCTTCGATGGCTTCGGGGGCGAAGGCGTTGCGCGCGATGCCGGGCTCGAGCCCCAGCGCGCGGAACACGCGCATCGCATTGGGCGGCAACTGGATTCCCGCCCCGACCTCGCGCAATTTGTCCGCGCGCTCCACCACGGTGACGCGGTGGCCGAAATGCAGGGCGCAGAGCGCGGCGCCGAGCCCGCCGATTCCGGCGCCCGCTATGAGGACGTGCATGGGCGCGCGCCGCTCAAAGCTGTCCGACCAACCTGCGCAGATAGGCGACATAGTCGCTGCGGCCCTGGCTGCGCAGCCAGTCGCGCAGGTCGCCCTCCGCCAGCCAGCCCTGGCGCAGCCCGATCTCCTCCAGGCAAGCGATCTTCATGCCTTGGCGCTTCTCGATGGTGGCGACGAATTGCGACGCGTCCAGGAGGCTGTCATGCGTGCCGGAGTCGAGCCAGGCAAAGCCGCGGCCCAGCACTTCCACACGCAGGTCGCCTGCGTCCAGATAGTCCCGGTTGATGTCCGTGATCTCCAGCTCGCCGCGCGCCGACGGGCTCAGCCCGGCGGCGATGGACGCCACCCGGTTGTCGTAGAAATACAGCCCCGTCGCCGCGAACTCGCTGCGCGGCTGCTTTGGCTTTTCCTCCAGCGAGAGCACGTTCATGGCATCGTCGAACTCGATCACGCCGAAGCGTTCGGGGTCGACCACCGGATAGCCGAAGATGACCGCGCCCCCGTCGCGCTCCACGGATGCGCGCGCGCGCTGCAGCAGCGCGCCGAAACCGTGGCCGAAGAAGATATTGTCACCCAGAACGAGCGCGGCCGTGTCGTCGCCGACGAAGTCGCGGCCGATGATGAAGGCTTCGGCCAGACCATTGGGCTCGGCCTGTTCGGCATAGGTGAGCGCAACACCGAAGCGCGAGCCGTCTCCCAGCAGGGTATGGAACAACGCCCGGTCGTGCGGTGTGGTGATGATCAGGATCTCGCGGATGCCCGCCAGCATCAGAACAGAGAGCGGGTAGTACACCATCGGCTTGTCATAGACCGGCAGCAGCTGCTTGGAGACGGCGCGCGTGACGGGGTGCAGCCGCGTGCCGGAACCACCGGCAAGGATGATGCCCTTCATCGGACGGCCGTGCGGGAATGAGTCATCGATAGCGTCCTTCCGCTGTTTGGCCCGGCACCTAGCGCAGATCGTCCGGCAGCGCCTGGACGACGGGCTTCACCGCCTGGTCGGCCTTCAGATTGACGACCATGACGCGCCCAGCGCGGATGATCACGCCGACATCGTCAAGCCCTGCGACGGTCACGGTCAGGGCAGGATCGTCGCTGTCGATGAACACATTGTCGCCCGCCGCCACGACGGAGCCGTCGGGCATGTCTGGCACGCCGAGCCGCGCGCGCAGCTCGAACAACGCCGAATAGCTGCCAATGTCGCTCCAGCCCATGTCGGCCTCGACGACAGCGGCCCGCTGGGTGCGCTCGGCGATGGCATAGTCGAAGGAGATGTCGGGCACGGAGGCAAAAGCCTGTCCGTCCAGCGCGATCGTATCGCCACCATTGGAAGCGGCCGCCCGCACCGCGTCCAGCACATCGGGCGCGTGCTGCGAGAACTCTCCCAGCATGGCGTCCGGCTCGAACAGGAAAATGCCGGCATTCCAGAGAAAGTCGCCCGAGGCGACATAGCGCTCCGCCCTGTCGCGGGTCGGCTTCTCGTGGAACTGCACGACGCGGCGGCCTGATCCGACGCTCTCCCCGCCCTCGATGTAGCCAAAGCCCGTATGCGGTCCGGTCGGGGTGATGCCGAAGGTCACCATCAAGCCGTCGTCCGAGAGCGGTCGCGCCCGCTGGATAGCGGCCACGAAATCGTCGGGCCGCTCGATATGGTGGTCGGCCGGAGCCATCAGCACGGCGCCCGCGTGGCTGTCGCGTTGGCCCAGCAGGGCGCTGACCACGCCGCAGGCCGCCGTGTTGCGGCCCATGGGTTCCAGCACGACCGGGCCGAGGGGCAAGCCAAGCGCTTCGGCCTGCGCGCGCACGACATCGGCATGCGAGGCGTTGGTGATGACGGCGGCGGGCAGGAAGTCGTCGCCTCCAAAGCGCTGCAGGGTCTGCTGGAACAGCGAGCTGTCGCCCGTCAGGGCCGCGAATTGTTTGGGCTCCGCGCGGCGGGACAGCGGCCACAACCGGCTCCCGGCACCCCCGCAGATGATGACGGGAAGGATTTTGGTGGACGTCACGATGATCGGCCTTCGCAAGAGGGTTTCGTCCGCGGCGCCCCGGCGGATGGCGGCACCGCACGCCTGACCTGCCGGATAGGTGCACCCCGCGGCCCGGTCAAGGCACACGGGGCGCCTGTACACGGGGCGCCTGGACAAAGCCGGCTGGCCCTATCCATCCGGAGCCCGCTCTGAAATAGGTCCGGAGTGACACCCGCAGGATGCGGGAGCGTCCAAAACGGGAGACGGCGATGGGTTGGTGGTGGTTGCTTCCGCTGGCGGCGGGGCTGACGGGGCTGCGCATACTGTGGCGGCAGAACATCGCGGCATCGTCGCGGCTGGCCTGGGTGCTGGTCATCGTGATGCTGCCGCTGGCCGGGATTGCCCTCTACCTGCTGTTCGGCGAGGCGGATCTCAGCCGGAAAAGGCGCGAGCGTGCGCAAGGTGTGGAGGCAGCACTCGCAAAAGCCGCGAAGCGTCAGGCAGCCCGCCGCGCTCTGCCGCACGGTGAACTCGATCCGCTATACAGCCCGGCCTTCGCGGCCGCGCGCTCGGTCAATGGCTTCGGCGTGGTCGGGGGCAACACCGCCGAACTGATGGCCGACGCGGGCGAGGCGCGGCGGCGGCTGATCGAGGACATCGACGCAGCACGGCACTCGGTCAACGTGCTCTACTACATCTGGCTGGAGGACCGGACCGGGACCGACGTGGCGCAGGCCCTGATCCGTGCAGCGCAGCGCGGCGTGACCTGCCGCGCCATGGCGGACGGGCTTGGCTCGCGGGCCATGGTCGGCTCGCGACTGTGGGCCGACATGAAACAGGCCGGCGTGAAAACGGTTGTCGCCCTGCCGCTCACCAATGTCCTCAAGACGCTGGCGCTCAGCCGCATCGATCTGAGAAACCACCGCAAGATCACGGTGATCGACGATGCGATCACCTATTGCGGCTCGCAGAACTGTGCGGACGAGGCGTTCCTGGTCAAGAAGCGCTTCGCGCCCTGGGTCGACATCATGGTGCGGTTGACGGGCCCGGTCGCGATGCAAAGCCAGCTTCTGTTCGCAACCGATTGGGTGCTGCACACGGACGACACGCTGGACATGTTCGAGGCAGACGCTGCGCCGGAAGTGGAGCCGAAGGACGGCGGCACGCGCGCCGTGGTGTGGGGCGACGGCCCGACCAGCCGCAAGGGCGTGGCGCAGCAGCTCATCTCCACCCTCGCCGCGCAGGCGCGGCACAGGCTGACCATCTCCACGCCCTATTTCGTGCCCGGAGAGGTCGTGCTGGAATCGATCTGCGCGGCAGCGCACCGCGGCGTGGAGGTGTCGCTCATCCTGCCCCTGCGCAATGACAGCTGGATCGTGTCCGCCGCCAGCCGCAGCAACTACAACCAGCTGCTGGAGGCGGGCGTGACCATCTTCGAGCACTCGCCCGGCCTGCTGCATTCCAAGACGTTCGTCGTGGACGGCACGGTCGGGCTGATCGGTTCATCCAACCTCGACCTGCGCAGCTTCGATCTGAACTACGAAAACAACATCCTGTTCGAGGACCCCGAGCTCGCCGCCGCCATCGAAGCACGCCAGCAGAGCTACATCGCGGCCTCGCGCCGCAAGGCTCTCGAAGAACTCACCGCGATCTCGATACCCAAGCGCATCTGGTACAACATCGTCGCCACGGTCGGCCCCGTGCTGTAGCGCAGCAGGCCGTGCCGCACGGGAAGCGGCGGCTGGCCGCCTCTGCAAGGCCGCGGGACGTCGCCTCTATGGGTCGAAAGGGCGATGGCAGCGTCAAGCGGTGGACACGTCCAGGCTCTCGCGTGCCTCTCGGCCCTATTGGATCAACGCGCGTTCCATCGACCCGACGGCCCAAGACGTCATCGCGACTGACGTCCACACGGCAGTCCGACCCGACCAAAACTCTGAACCGGCGCGCGGGAGGGAGACTCCGCCCGGGCATTCGTCTATCGTCTGTCCATGGGCGGAATGGACGACACGAAAAGGGGTGATACGGCAGCACCTGCGCCCTTGCGTGTTCTGGTCGTGGACGACCACGCCCTGACCTGCGCGGGGGTGGAGCTGCTGCTGTCGCGCAATCCGCGGTTTGTCGTGGCCGCCACCCTCGACCGGGGGCGAGACGTGATCAAGACCGTGACGCGCGAGCGCATCGACATCGTGCTGCTCGATCTCGAACTCCCGGACATGAACGGCGCCGACCTGCTCGCGGAGCTGACCGGCCGCCTCGACATGCCGGTGGTCGTGCTGAGCGGCAGCACGCGGCCCCAGCACTACGATGCGGCACGGCGGCTGGGCGCGCTCGGCCTGGTCAGCAAGGCCGACAGCGCGGAGCATATCGTCACCGCATTGGGCGCTGCGGGCCGGGGGCAGCCCTCGCTTTCCCCTGGCGTGAAGCGCGGGCTGAGCCATCACGGCACGCCCGCCGTCGCGCTTTCGCCGCGCCAGCTCGCCATGCTGCATTTCCTGCGCTCCGGCTCGTCGAACAAGGAGATCGCCTACCGGCTCGGCATTGCCGCGCCGACCGTGTCCTTTCACCTGGCGGAACTCCGCCGCAAACTGGGCGCGCCCGACAACCGGACCATTCTCGACCGCGCACGCGCCTTGGAGCTGCTCTAGGAACGAGCTGCTCTAGGAACCGGCTGCCGCGTCCGCGAAGGCCCGACCGGCCGCGTCCAGCCCGGCGATCAGGCAGGGATGGTCCGCCATCTCCATGGCCAGCGGCTTGATGAGCATCAGCGGGGCATGGCCGGAGACCCGTCGGCGCATCTCGGGCCGATCGTCATAGCTGGCCATGATAGTGGTTCGGCCATCCTGTGCGGGCGGCCCGGCCTGCAGGCCGTTCCCGTCGGCATCGCGCAGCTCGGCCCCCGAAAGCGCATCGCCCAGCCTGTCCACCGAACACGGCGTCAGTGTCGCGGGCGCGAGCGGCAGCCTCAGGGTCGCCAGCGTACCGCGCCCCGCCGGTGCGGCTCCGATCTCCAGCGACCCGCCCAGGGCGTCCATGATGGCCTGTGCGGCCTGCACGCCCGAGCCCGTTCCGGACGTCGCGCCGTCCGCGCGCAGCCTGCCGAACCGTCGTGCCCGGATGCGCTCCGCCGTTTCGGCCGCAATGCCGGATCCTGTGTCGCGCACGCGGATCATCAGCTGGTCTCCCTCCACTTCGGCGCGCACATGGACATGGCCGGCTGTGGTGAACTTCACCGCATTGCCGATCAGATTGGACAGGGCGCGCGTCACCAGCGCGCGGTCGGTGATCACGATCTGGGCGGGATCGTAATCCATCCGCAGCTCCAGTCCCGCATCGCGGCAGAGCGTTTCGTAGATGCGGGTGAGCGGCCTGAGCAGCGGTTCCAGCGTTGCGGCGGACAGCGCGATGAACACACCGCTGCCGACCGCCGTTCCCTGCAGGCTCGCCATGGGCGTGGACAGGGTCGTGCTGACGATGTCCTCCAGATGGCCGGCCGAAGCCTCCAGCAGGGAGGCCAGCGATGCATCGACATCCGTTCCGCCCTCGACATAGGCGACGGCACTGCGCAGGGCGGAGACGACCTGGCGGCTGTCATGGCCCGAAGCGTGCAGCAGCGAATTCTGGTCGTCGATCGTGGCGAGCGCGGCGGCGCGTTCCTCGGACAGGCGTTGCGCGCGTTGGGAGATTTCGAGCCGCGATTGCAGCGACCGGGTGAGTTCGGCCTGCGAGGCGCGGCGGTCGAGTTCGATCTTGCGCACATGGAGCCCCAGCGCGAGCGTCGCCATGACGCCTTCGAACAACCCGATCGGCCCCGCCCAGTGCCAGCGGATGGGCAGGTTCGGGATCAACCCGGCCGAGGCCACGGCCGAATAGATGATGAAGAGCCCGAGGCTGCCCCATGCCAGGATCAGCGGCCAGTAGTTGCGGTCCAGGCCAAGTGTTGCGCGGATGCCGACAAAGGGCAGCACCAGCGCGCTGACGGCTGCCGTGAGCCATGCGCCGGAGAACAGCACGGCCCGCATCGGTTCGCCCCAGATCGGCCGGAACAGGGACAGCGCGATCACGGCCGCCCCGCCCCAGACGACGGCGCGCAGCACGAGATCGAACCGCGGGAGTGTGTGGCGCGTGTCGAGGAACTGGCGGCCGAACTGCGCCATGAAGGCGGCAAAGGCCGCCCGCGTGATGTCGCCAAACGCCATGGACAGGCCGGGCGCTTCGGGAAACAGGAAGATGGTGGTGTAGCCTTCGGCGTGGACGGTGTGGAAGGTGAAGGCGAGCTCGGCCGCTGCCAGCCACGCGAATTCGCGCTTGCCCGTCAGACCGAAGAACAGCGCGTTGAGCACGATCAGCACCACCGCCCCGATCACCACCCCCGACACCAGCGCGATGTTCGCGCGCCTGTCCGCAAAGAAGCTGCCATAGGTCTGGATCCCGATGGGCATGTAGGTCGAATTGTCGGACAGGAACGCGATCATCACCGTGCGCCTCTCTCCGGGCTCCAGCGTCAGCTCCGTGGAGAACGCCTGATAGGTCCGCAGGTTGAGGCGCGACGCGCCCGGCTGCGCGCTGTCGAGATGCACGGTCTGCATGCCCGGACCCCGGTCCGTGTCGAAGCTGGAGATGCGGATCGACCGCAAGGCGCCGCGCCCTGTCGTCAGCACCCAGGTCCCGGCCCGGTCTCCGGAGTTGGCCACCGGCAGCGTCAGCAGGACCGGCACGCCCTGCGAACCGAAATGGATCGTGTCGCCGGGCAGCGCCCGCAGACTATTCAGTGGTTGGTCGGGCGAGGGGTCGCGCATGTAGCGGATGGACGCGCTGACCGGCGGCCCGTCCGACCCCGCGACGAGCTGCACATCGTCCGCGCTTGACGGGGCGCGGCCGGACGCCGGGGTTTGGGCATGGGCCGTCCGTTCTGCGCCGCAGCACAGTGCGAGTGCGGCCATGAGCCCAATGACGATATGTGCGATGACCCGGCTCAACCCTGCTCCTACCCGGCGCGAAAGACGGTTGTTTGCGCCCGCATTCGCCCTGATGCGCCGATCGTCCGTCACGCCCGGCCGCGGCACGTTTTCTGTGACGCTGCTTTAACACAAGGCAACGATGGCCGGTAGGACCACAAGCCCGCCGACCCAACCCTAAATTTTTTCAGGGTGGAGCGCGGTCTGTCCGACACCTAGGATTGCGCTGCCGTGAGCGCCTTCACGGCCTTTCGGGGCGCACGGAGCACGGGAACGGCAAAACCGCACCCGTGCTCCGCCAATGACATCGCCCCGCCACTTCCGGCGCACGGGGCGAAAACCATGAAGAAAACACCATTCGACGCACTGACCGATCTGGACCTCGAAGGCGGGTTGAACGGGATCGAGGCGGCCAAGCCCGCGCCCGCACCGGCCGAGATGGCAGGGCCGGACATCTTCGGCACGGACGGCGATGACATCGGCGCCAATTCGCTGTTCGGGACAGACAATGACGAGACCATCCGTGCCCTGCGCGGCAACGACGTCATCGTCCTGTCGGGTGGAAACGACGTCATTGACGGCGGTGAAGGTACCGATGTCTTCGTCGCCTCGGGAAGCCGGATCGGCGTCGATTTCAACCTCGCAACGGGAATGGGCGCGCGGCAGGGAGTCGGTCTCGACACGCAGGTCATCACCGCGACGCAGGCACTGATCGATGCCTATGAGGCGGGCGCGCTCTATCTGAACATTCACAGCAGCGCCCATCCGTCCGGCGAAATCCGCGGTCAGCTGGAAAACCCGGCCGAGGACCGCTTCTTTGCGGACGGCGCGCGCAGCATACGCTTTGACGATGTGCGGCTGAGCGGCGCGCAGGAAGTGCCGCCCGTCGACACCGATGCGAGTGGACTGGCGACCGTTTTCATCAACGTCAACGCCGCCGGGGCGATCACGACGCGCGTCGTGCTGGACGCAACACACCTCAGCTCGGCCACGATCACCGGCGCGCATCTGCACAATGCGGAAGCGGGCGCGAACGGGCCGGTGATCGTCAATGTGCTCGGCGCGCCGGATGTGGTGCTGACCGACGTCAACGACACGCAGACCTTCATCAGCATCGAGGACCTGGTCGGCACACAGGCCGATGACAGTCTGGTCGGCGACGCAGAGGACAATGAGTTCTTCGGGCTGGGAGGCGACGATCTTCTCGACGGCGGCGTGGGCAATGATTTCCTGATTGGCGGCTTCGGCGATGATGACATCATTGGCGGTGACGGCGACGATGACATCCGTGCCGATGTGCTGTTCGGTGATTACACGCAGCGAGACCAAGCCTTCCGCGGTGGAGACGATGTCGTGCGCGGCGGAGAAGGCAACGACACGATCTTCGGTGAATGGGGCGACGACACGCTCTACGGGGATGCTGGACGGGACATTCTCTATGGCGGGGCAGGCGCCGACACGCTCTATGGTGGTGACGGCGCGGATCAGCTCTATGCGACCTATCTCAGCAATGGTCTGGTGACCAGTGCCAGGCAGCTCGGCTTGCCCTTCAATCGCGATGATCAGATCGACCGCCTGTTCGGAGGCGATGGCAACGACCTCATTTTCGGTGAATGGGGCGATGACACGCTTTACGGCGACGCCGGTCGTGACTGGATCTACGGCGGTATCGGCGCGGATACCATCTATGGCGGCGAGGGCGCGGATCAGCTTTTCGCGACCATGAATGCAGCCGGTCCGACTGCCGGTCTGGCGCGCCTCGGGGTACCCACGGATCGCGACAACGACATCGATCGCCTGTTCGGAGGAGACGGCAATGACGGACTGTCGGGCTATGACCGTGACGAACTCTACGGCGAGGCGGGAGATGATGCGTTTCTCATCTATGGCGCGGCGAATGTCGACGGAGGTATCGGCGACGATGTTTTAGGTATCAGTCTTCGCAATCCCGGAGACCTCATGGATCCGGAGCGCAGCTATGACATCGACTTCACTAGACTTTGGACCGAAAACTCCGGGACGATCACTCTTAACGATCCGACACCCGCTTTCGCCGAGGTCGAGACATATACGGCTACTGTCACGAATATCGAGAATATCGGAAACATAATACTCTCGGACGGTAACGACCGCCTTCTCTTCGGGGAGTCTGCCGACACGGACGGATTGATGTTCATCGACGCCGGTAACGGTGCCGACTTCGTCCAGGGCGGCTCGCTCGAGGACCGAATTCTCGGACGCGCAGGTAACGATGAGCTGCGTGGCGGCGCGGGCAATGACGACATAAGCGGTGGCTTGGGCGTCGATCTGATCTTCGGCGAGGACGGCGACGACATCATCGACGTCGGCGAAGTATGGGGCGGCAGCCAGTTCACCGAAGCCGATATCGCGCATGGTGGTGACGGCAACGATTTCCTCACGGGCGGAACGAACTCCACGCTCAACGGCGATGCGGGCGACGACCGTTTCCGGCTGGACGGACCCGTCAATGCCAATGGCGGCGAGGGGTTCGACACGGTCACGATCTGGCTCGGCAATCGCGGGCTGGAGACCGACTACCAAATCCTCGAGGGCACGCTCGATCTGCGCGGCACACCTGTCGACGGCACAGCGACCCTGCAGCTGATCGGGCGCGAACGAGGCCTTACGGAAACGGTCGAGTTCAACGGCATGCTGACGGGCATGGAAGCCTACGACCAGATCAACCTGCAGGGTGCCTTCTCCACCAATGTCATGTCCACGACGGTTTTCCTCGGCGACAATCTGATCGCGGGATTCGTCAATGGCGGGCGCGGCAGTGACACGATCACGGACGGCGATCTCGGCAATTCGATCTTGGGCGCGGACGGCGAGGACGCGATCTTCGGCTTTGGCGGCGACGACGTTCTGCGCGGCGACCGGATGGCGGACCGGCTCGACGGCGGCGACGGTGATGATCAGATCACGGGTGGCGAGGGCGGCGACACGCTCACCGGCGGCGCGGGCGCGGACAACTTCTTCATCTCGCTCGCCACGGGCGATATTGAGTTGGACGGCGACATCATCACCGATTTCGAGCTGGGCGACCGCCTTATCATCAACCCCACCGGCGAGGCGGAATTCATTGGTATTGACGGCTTTGCGGGTCGCGCCAATCAGTTCCGCGTCGAGCAGATGGGCGACGACCTGGCACTGTCCGTCGATGTGGATGGCGACGGCATGGCGGACGAGACCATGGTGCTGCGCGGCGTCAGC
Source organism: Hellea sp. (assembly GCA_020628635.1). Lineage (GTDB taxonomy): Bacteria > Pseudomonadota > Alphaproteobacteria > Caulobacterales > Maricaulaceae > Litorimonas. The sequence continues at coordinate 12,488 of JAHDEU010000025.1, forward strand.
GAGGCGGTTTTCACGGTCGAGGCGATCACGCGCGGCGGCAGGAACACGTTGGAATTCTTCATCACCAACTTTTTGCAGAGCACGGGCAGCACGCCCGTCACGGGC
>JAHDEU010000026.1 GCA_020628635.1 Hellea sp.
ACAATGATAATGCAGGCCATGGGCTCGCCGATCAAGTCGGCGAGATGGGCGAAAATTTAGAACTTTCGAGAGTCGCGGGCAGTGTCTGCGCCTAACCCCCCAGCTCCGGCATCATCTCCGTGCAGTCCGCGATGATCTTCTTCACCGCGTTCACGCTCACCATGAACATCTCGTGCTCGTCCTCACGCAGCTTGAGCGGCATGACCCGCTCGATGCCGTTTGCGCCGATCTGGGCGGGCGCGCCGACATAGAGGCCTTTGACGTCCGCGATCTCGCCGTCGAGCATGACGGCGCAGGGCAGGATGCGTTTCTTGTCGCGCAGGTAGCTGGTCGCCATTTCGACGGCCGATTCAGCCGGTGCGTAGAAGGCGGAGCCATTGCCGAGCAGCTTGACGATCTCGCCGCCGCCCTTGCGGGTGCGCTCGACGATGGCGTCAATAGACGCCTGGGTGGTCCAGCCCATCTCGATCATATCGGGCAGGTTCACGCCGTTGACTGTCGAGTAGCGGGTCAGCGGCACCATGGTGTCGCCGTGGCCGCCGAGCACGGCCGCGTGCACGTCCTGCACCGAGCAGCCGAACTCGTCCGCGAGGAAATAGCGGAAGCGCGCACTATCGAGCACACCCGCCATGCCGACGACCATGTGGGTCGGCAGGCCGGAGAACTTCTGCAGCGCCCAGACCATGGCGTCGAGCGGGTTGGTGATGCAGATCACGAAGGCATTGGGCGCGTGCTCCTTGATGCCGTGTGCGACCTGCTTGATGACTTCGAGGTTCTTTCCGATCAGGTCGGCGCGGTCCATGCCCGGCTTGCGCGGGAAACCCGCCGTGATGATGCAGACGTCGGCACCCGCAATGTCGGCATAGTCGTTCGTGCCGCGCAGGTTGCAATCCTTGCCGAAGACGGGAGACGCCTCGTTCAGGTCCAGCGCCTTGCCCTTGGCCGTGCCCTCGAAGATGTCGAACAGGACCACATCGCCCAGCTCCTCGCGCGCGCAGATATGGGCGAGCGTGCCGCCGATCATTCCTGCGCCGATGAGAGCGATTTTTGCACGAGCCATTCGAGGTCTCCGAAAGAGGATGAGTGAGGTTGCGCGGCGCTTAACGGGCGGCAGGCGCAACGGCAAGGGACCGGGTCGCCCGTAGATGCGCAAACCGACTTTTCCCCTTGCGCGTCCGCCCCGGCTCTCGCACAGACCGCCTGCCGAGTGGGGACGGCGCAAGGGCACATAAACAGCGAGCGTCCATGGGTTCCGTTTTCGACAGTCTGGCGCAGGGCTTTCCCTGGTTGATCTTCTACCTGCTAACCGTGTCCGTGCTCTATGTCGGTGGCATATTCGTCTATGTGAAGCTGACCCCTCACAAGGAGTTCGAGCTGGTCGGCGCGGGCAATATGGCGGCGGCCATCCATCTGTCGGCCCTGATCGTCAGCCTCGCTCTGCCGCTGGCCGCAACGCTGGTGCACAAGATATCGCTGATCGACGTGGCGGTGTGGGGCCTGTTCTCGCTGGCGCTGCAGCTGTTTCTGTTCCGCGTCACCGACATGGTCTTCCGCGGCATGCCGCAGCTGATCGAGGCCGACGTGCCCGGCCCCGCCATGGTGCTCGCCGCGTTCAAGCTGGCGGGTGCGATCATCCTCGCCTTTGCAATAGCTGGATAAGCCAATCCGCTGGCTCCGCTTCATACCGGACTGGCTGATCTATGCCGCCATCATCGTGGTGATGCTGGGAATCGCGAACCGGTCGGGTCCGGCCGTGGTCGATCCCGCCCCGCCGCCGCCCGGCCTCGGCCCGCTTCTGCCGTCCGAGACGCCGCGCGACGAGCGCATATTGGTGGAAGTCGCCGCGCCGCAATCCGGCATCGGGACGGCGTTTGCGTCCGATGCAGCCGGCCAGTGGATCACGGCGCGGCATGTGGTGGACAGCTGCGACGCGGTGGCGGTGAAGATCGGCGCGCGGCAGTTGCTTCGCATCGACGAAACGCTGATCGACGAGACCGCCGACATTGCCGTGCTGCAATCGCGCTGGAGCCGCAAGCCGCTGGCCACCGATCTGGGCACGCGACGACAGGTCGGGGAAACGGGCTATTTCTTCGGCTATCCGCAGGGCCGTCCCGGCGAGGTCGTCGGACGCCTGATGAGCCGCGGACGGATGCAGATACGCGGCCGCTACGACACGGATGAGGGTGTGCTGATCTGGTCCGAGGTCGCGCGCACGGCCGGGCTGGGCCGATCGCTGGGCGGTCTGTCGGGCGGGCCGGTGCTGGACAAGGACGGCGAGGTCATCGGCGTGGTCGCTGCCGAAACGCCCGCGCGGAACGGCCGCCGCCGGGGCCGGGTCTACACGGTCACGCCGCGCAGCCTGTCGCGCGTGGTGTCCGACACGGGCACCGTTCCCGTGCCCATCGACATGGACAGCTATCCCATCGCCGCCGACCGGCTGCGCCGCGACCGCCGCATCGCGCAGGTCGTCTGCCTGAACGAGGACAGCTGAGCTTGCGCGGCTGGCTGGTTCTCATTGGATCCTTCGCAGTCATCGGAGCCGGCGCGTGGGCGGCGGACCGGTACATCCCCGCACAGCACCTGCCCTGGAAGCCGCTCGACCCGGAACTGCCACTGGGCTTTGCCACTAAGGGCCAGCTGTTGCGCCTGTCCGTCTCGCCGTCTGACGTCTGCATGGACATGGCGCGCGACATTGACGGCTTCGTGACCATTCCGAGCGAACCCAAGGAGGCGAGTGAGCCCTGTGGCTGGGAGGTTGCGCGGCTCGTCTATGGCCGGGGCGACGCCGCCCTCGCGCCGGGCGAGGCCAACATGCAGTGCCCGCTCTCGGTCGCGAGCTCTCTATGGCTGCGTGAGGTCGAAGCGCTGGCCCAGGAGCGCTTCGGACAGGGCCTGTCGCGCATCCACCACATGGGGACCTATAGCTGCCGCCGCCAGCGCGGCAATGGCTCGGGTCGTTGGAGCGAGCACGCCTTTGCCAATGCGTGGGACATCGGCGCCTTCGAGCTCGCAGACGGTCGGCTGGTGCGGGTGCTGACGGGATGGGACGGAGAACCGGTCGAGCAGGCCTTCCTGCGCGACGTGCGCCGCGCGGCCTGCAAGGTCTTCAACGTGACGCTTTCGCCCGACTACAACGCCGCCCACGAGGATCACCTGCATGTCGACATGGGACCGTCTTCCGCCTGCCGTTGAAACACGGTAGAGACGCGTATGCATATTCTACTCCTCATCCTCGGTGCGGTCGGGACCATCCTGTTCTACCTGTCGCGCATCTCCAGCGGCGCGAAGGACGTGGCCGACGCGGCGCAAACGATCTCCAACATTCCGCGCCGCCGCCGCCACGCCAAGGCGGTCAACACACGCGGTCTGGCCCTCGTGCGCACGCCCATCGAGGCAGCCACCGTGCTGATGCTGTCGATCTCGCGCATGTCCGACGACCGACGCCTGTCGGACCGCGAGCGCAAGATGATCGAGCGCCAGCTGGTGTCCGAGATGGCGATGGAGCCGGACGACGCGGACGGCATGGTGCTGCAGATGGAGCTGGTGCATGAGGACGTGACCCTGCCCGAGAGCGCGCTCTTTCCCATGGTCGATATCCTGCTGCCGGCGATCGACAAGGCGGATGCGCGCCGCCTCGCCGGCATGATGAACGCCGTCGCCGAAGTGCACGGCAAGACGCACGAGCAGCTGGAGTTCATCCGCCGCTACCGCGAGCGTATGGGCCTGATGGGATGATCCTCGACCGGGCTGCCTATGACGCGCGGGTAGAGGCGCTGGTCGCGGAGCACATTCCGGAGCTCCGCATCTATCTGCGAAACCACGCGCAGCGCTTTTTCGAGCTGTTCTCGACCGTGGCGGAGCTGTGCGGCGAGCGGCCCTCCCCGCGCATTCTCGAGGTCGGGACGTCCCCCTTCTCCGCGCTCTACCGGGACATGATCCCGCAGGCGCGGCTCTCCACGGTGGACCGCCCCAGGCGCATGGAAGGCACCTCGGCGCGCGAGGCGAAGCGGCGCTACGGCTCTTTGCGCCACCACAATGTGGATCTGAACCGCAAGGCGCTGCCGGTGCTGGGAGAGTTCGACGTCGTGGTGTTCAGCGAAATCCTCGAACATCTCACGGTTGCGCCGGAGCAGGTCATCGGCGAGCTGCTCGCGAACCTCGCACCGGAAGGCTCGCTCTACCTGACCACGCCCAATGTCTTCTCCTACCGCCACCTGATGCAGACGCGCCACCGCCAGAACCCGCGGCCCGCCCTCTTCCGCCGGGGAGAGGATGTGCACGCCACCTATCATGTGCGCGAATACGCCATGACGGAGATTGTCGCCGCCGTGCACGCGGCGGGCGGGCGGACGGTGTCGGGGACCTATTCGGACTGCTGGGAAAGGGAGCCGGAGGTCGCCGCGAAACTGGCGCGCTTTCCGTATCTGCAGGGGAATCTTGTGGTGGTGGCCAAGCGCGCGGAGTCGACGAAAGGCCAGACGCAGTTCGAGTTCCCGATGTTCGGGGAATTCGATCCGCTGAGGCAGGACTTGGACGAGGTCTAGAGCCGCTCCACCGTCACTTCGTCCGCCGCGTGTTCCAGCGCATGCCGAGCCGCCCTGATCGCCGCGTCGTCTCCCCGCGCCCGCAGCGTCGCGACCGTGCGCTCCGGCGTAATCGACCAGAGCCGCAGCGCCTCCACCTCCAGCCCGTCGATGGCCTCCAGCTCGGCGTGCAGCGCGGCGCTCCCCGCTGGCGCGCCCTGCATCAGCACGCGGCCGCTGTCGCGCACCAGCCCATGGGCGCTGCGCAGGATCAGGAGCGCGACCAGCACGGACAGGATCGGATCAGCCGCGACCCACCCCGTCGCCATGATGATGAGCGCGGCGGCTATGGCGGCGGCGCTGCCGAGCAGGTCGCCCAGCACATGCAGCATGGCCCCGCGGATGTTCAGATTCTCCCCGTCCGCGCCCATCAGGATCCAGAAGACCAGCAGGTTCACGGCGAGCCCGGCCAGCGCCACCCAGAGCATCGGCCCGGCCAGCACTTCGCCCGGCTCGGCCAGGCGCTCCACCGCCTCCCACACGATCCAGCCCGCGACGGCGAACAGCGTCAGCCCGTTCAGGAACGCCACCAGGATCGGCACGCGGTCATAGCCATAGGTGTAGTCCGGCGTGGCGGGCCGCCGGGCGATGCGGAACGCGACCCACGCCATGGCGAGGGCCGCGAAGTCGGTCACCATGTGCCCCGCATCCGCCAACAGGGCGAGCGAGCCGGAGATGAGCCCGCCCGCGACTTCCACGCCGACGAACAGTCCCGTCAGCAGCGCGGCGAGCCCGACTCTGCGCGCATTGTCTTTCGTGACCGACGGCGCGTGGGAGTGACCATGGTGGTGATGGCCGTGACCGTGGCTGTGGTCATGCCCGTGATGGTCGTGGTGCTGCTCAGCCATGAGTGCGCTCTGCCACGCGGGCGCGCCGCCTTAAAGGTTGCTCAATCCGATTTTGCTACTCCGTGCCGATGAGCGCGCCTCTTTCCACCACCACGATCGCGACCGACGCGCTGTCCGACGCCGACCGCGCGGCATGGCTCGCCTTGCGCGAGGCGCATTCCGAGCTGGAAAGCCCGTATCACCACCCCGACTACCACCAGCTCGTGCACAACCATATGGGTGGCGGGAAATTGACCCTGGCGCGGGACGGAGACACGCTCGTTGCTGTCCTCCCTTGGCAGGGCGGCCGCTTCGCGCGGGCATCCGGCGCACCCATGAGCGACTACCAGACCGTCATTGCCGACCCGGCACGGAGGCTCGGCGCAGAGGACCTGCTGCACGGCCAGGCCGTCGGCGCATTCCACTACACGGCCATGCCGAGCGAAGCAGACAATGGCGAGCCGACCGCGCGCATCGCGCTCGCGTCCGCGGAAAACTGGCGCGCGGAGCAGGACGGCTCCTATCGCCGCCATCTCAAGTCCACACGCCGACGCATTCGCAAAGCTGAGTCCGAGATCGGCGAGCGGCGCTTTGTCCACCAGTCCCGTGACATCGATGCCTACGCCGCGCTGATGCGCTGGAAGTCGGAAAAGTTCTCGGAAACCGGCAAATACGATGTGCTCGCCAACTCCGGCACGTCCGGTTTGCTGCGCGAATTGTGGGAGCGCGGACCCGCTGCGGAGCTGCGCGCGGACCTGCATGTGCTCTATTTCGGCGACCGGATCGCCGCGTGTGATCTCGGCATCACGGATGGCCGTGTCTTCCACAGCTGGATCGTCGGCTACGATGCGGAGCTGCTGCCCTATGCGCCGGGCATCCAGCTGCTCGAAGGCGTCATCGATGCGAGCGACCGGATCGGCTACCGCGTCATCGATCTCGGCCCCGGGCTGGACGGCTACAAGCGCCACTATGCGAGCCATGCGCGCCATGTGGCGGGCGGCGTCGTGACGCTGCCCTCCGCGGCCGGCGCGTTGGCGGACCTCTATGACCGCGCCGAGGACCGGCTGCGCGAACGCACGGGCGACGCGCTGGGCAAGGCCCGCCGCCGCTACAGCCAGATCGCCGCCTGCGAGCCGCGCCTCTCCGCCCGCTCCCGCGCCATGATCGACGCCGTGGCCTCGCACCGCAAGGGACGCACCGCCTGATGTGAGCGTCGTCGGGAGGTCGGATTTCCCGCTTCCTCCCACCATGACAGCGCTGACAGTGTGGCGGCAGAGCCACGCAAACCCGCATTCTCCATCGAAAGTGTGGCAAATTCGCCAAGTCGCGTGACAAGCCCGAAAGCCTCGTTATACGAATCGTGATGAGGGTGAACACACCCCATGCATTTGTGAGCGATGTTCCGTTCACGGGTCAAATGAACGAAAAACGTTCGGGGAGAAAAAATCGATGACAACACGCAGCCGTATTGCAGCCGGACTTCTGGCGTCCACCATGCTGGCCAGCCCAGCATTCGCGCAGGACTCCGATGTCCCCGGCGCAAACCTCTACGAGGAAGATGTCATCATCGTTCAGGCGACGCGTCGTTCCGAAAATGTGCAGGATGTTCCCATCGCCGTGACCGTCGTCACGCCCGAAGCGCTGGAGCGCCAGGGTGTCGTCAACATCAAGGACCTGTCATCCGTTGCATCCGGCTTCAACCTCCAGTCCTCGCAGACCGAGACGCAGGGCACGTCGATCCGCATTCGCGGCGTCGGCACGACCGGCAACAATATCGGCCTGGAAAGTGCCGTCGGCGTGTTCATTGACGGCGTCTACCAGTCCCGTCCGGGCATCGCGCTGGGTGAGCTGGTCGACATCGAGGCCATCGAGATGCTGCGCGGCCCGCAAGGCACGCTGTTCGGCCGCAACGTCACCGCCGGTGCCCTGAACGTGCGGACCCGCAAGCCGGAATTCACCGACTTCAACGGCTTCGCAAACTTCACCTATGGCAATTACGACCTGATCAACGTCCAGGGCGGCGTGAACATCCCGGTCTCCGACACGCTGGCCCTTCGCGCGACGGGTTCGATCCGCGACCGCGACGGCTTCATGGAATCGTCCATCGTGCCCGGCCTGGAAAGCCAGAACCGCGACCGCTTCATGCTGCGCGGCCAAGCCCTTTGGGAGCCCACGGACAATACATCGCTGCGCCTGATCGCGGACTTCCAGGACGCGGACGAGCTCTGCTGCGCGGCCGTGACGCTGTCGACTTCGCCCAATCTGTCGGACGCCACGCGCGACCGGATCTTCCCCAATGTCGGGTTCGACCAGATCGATGACCGCATCTTCAATGACCAGATCTTCGAGAACTCGTCCGAGACGACGGCCTTCTCGGCTGAGTTGAACCATGATTTCGGAGCCGTCAGCGCCACGCTGATCGGCAGCTATTCCGACTTCAAATCGGCGTCGACCCAGCAGGACTTCAATGGCGGCATCCAGTACACAGTGGGTGGCGACACGATCTCCAATGTCGAGGACCGCGCGGTTCGCGACGACATCAAGACCTACACGGCGGAACTGCGCTTCCAAGGCGAAGCGTTCGACGACCGCCTCGACTGGCTGGTCGGCGGCTTCTACGCCAATGAGAGCATCCTTGAAAACTTCACTCTCGGACTCGGCCCCGAATATTCGGCGCTGGTCGGCGAAGCGAATTTCGGCGGCGCACTCGGCCCCGGCCTCGGCTCGCAGTTCCTGTCGCTCTATGCCGGTGCAGGCCGCTTCATCCAGGAACTGGGTGCGGGCAATCCGACGCCGACTTTCGCCCCACTCTCGGCCGACGGCCTCTACGCGCTGAACATCTTCGAGCAGGACGCGGAGAGCTTCTCCATCTTCACGCACAACGTCTTCGCCGTGACCGACACGGTCAACCTGACGCTGGGTGGCCGCTATGTCGATGACAGCAAGGACGGCTCCTTTGACCAGACGACGACGGTCGGCGACAGCTGTCTTGCCGCCGCGACCTTCCTCGGCACGGCAGCCGCTGCCGGTGCAGGCGACCCGGCGGCGCAAGGCGCCATCGGCGCGCTGACGGCGGCAATCGGCCCGCAGACGGTCGGCCTGCTGACCAACCCGGCGCTGATCGGCGGCGGTGGTTTCCTGAACTGCTTCCCCTTCTCCTCGCCTGCCATCGGCAATGGCGTGCCGGAAGCGTTCGGCGCATTTGGCTTCCTGCCGGAGCTCTATGACGACAACTTCAGCGATGAGGAGTTCATCTACACAGCCAAGCTGGGCTGGGAGCCGACGTCCGACCTGCTGCTGTTCGCCAGCCTGTCGCATGGCTACAAGGCCGGCGGCTTCAACCTCGATGCGTCGGCGGGCGCTGGCGGTGCGGACCCCCGGTTCAACTCCGAGGAAATCGACTCCTACGAAATCGGTTTCAAGAGCACGATTGCCGATGGTCGCCTGCGCTTCAACATGACCGGTTTCTACCAGACCATGGATGACTTCCAGGTGCTGGAGTTCACCGGCACGCGCTTCCAGACCTTCAACGTGCAGGATGTCTCGTCCAAGGGTTTCGAGGCGGAGCTGAACGGTCGCTTGGCGGATAACTTCTTCATCAATGCCGGTCTGACCTATGCTGACGCGGCTTATGGCGACGATTGCGACATAGAGTTCCGCGGCACGGCGACCAATCCGGCGCTCGGCCTTTGCGGCGACTCGCTGACCAATGCGCCGAAAGTCTCCACCGTGCTGGGCGGGACCTATGACGGTCCCTTGTTCGATAGCAATTGGGGTTTCCTCGCCAACGTCAACCTGGCAACGCAATCGAGCCGCCGCACTTCGACACGGCCGCAGGTCGTGTCCGGCGGCGTAAGTGTCGGCGAGACTCCGTTTGACGACCAGAACGCCTCGACCAAGGTCAATGCACGGATCGGCTTCACCCTGCCGAGCGAAGCGGCGACCATCGAGTTCTGGGGCACGAACCTCACCGATGTGACGACACGCGGCATCACCTTCAACACGCCGCTTCAAGCAGCGTCGCGGTCGGCCTTCCTCGACGCACCGCGCCAGTATGGCGCGACGCTCCGGACCCGGTTCTAGCCGGATCGCCAATATCGCATAGGGGGCCGCAACCATTCAGGTTTGCGGCCCTTTTGCTTTTCAGATAGCCATACTGACAAATCACATAACATCGGGGAGACCACCATGGTCCGCATCAATCCAGACAAAGTCGAGACAACCGGCCCGAGCGCCGCTGACATGCAGGCCGCGCTCGAGGTCCAGCGCAAGGCCTTCAAGGCCAATCCCTATCCCGCCTGGGAAGTCCGCAAGGCGCGGCTGACCAAGCTGCGCGACGTGATCATGGCCAATGAGGACGCGATCAAGCAGGCCATTTCGGACGACTTCGGCAGCCGCGCAGGATTCGAGACCGACTTCGCGGATATCGTGTCCTGCTACAACGAGATCAAAGACTATCTCGACCATGGCGAGAAGTGGATGCGCCCGCGCAAGGTCTCCATCGCGCTGGCCAACAAGCCGGGCCGCGGGGAGATCATCCCGCAGCCGCTGGGCGTGGTCGGCATCATCGTGCCGTGGAACTATCCGCTCTTCCTTGCCGTCTCGCCCATGATCGGCGCGATCGGCGCGGGCAATAGCTGCATGATCAAGATGAGCGAGTACACGCCCATCTTCTCCGCCCTGTTCAAGAAGATGATGGACGAGACCTTCACGCCCGAGGAAGTCTATGTCGCGACCGGAGGCGTGGAGGTCGCGCAGGCCTTCTCCGCCCTGGCCTTCGACCACCTGCTCTTCACCGGCTCCACCTCGGTCGCCAAGCACATCATGCGCGCGGCCAGCGAGAACCTCGTGCCCGTCACGCTGGAGCTGGGCGGCAAGTCGCCGGTCATGGTGCAGGACGATGTCGCGCTGGAGGAGATCGCGCCGCGCATCGCGCTGGGCAAGATGATGAATGCGGGACAGACCTGCATCGCGCCCGACTATGTGCTGATGCCGTCCGCCAAGGTCGATGCCTTCTCCGAGGCCATGATCAGCCAGGCGGAGAGCATGTATCCGACCTTCGCCGGCAATGACGACTACACGTCGATCATCGCAGACAGCCACTATGCGCGGTTGCAGGACCTGCTGGACGATGCCGAGGAAAAAGGCGCGACCATCCGTGTGGCGGGCGATGACGACAAGCAACAGCTGGCGCAGGAGCGCCGCATCCCTCTGACCGTCGTCACCAATGTGAAGCCCGAGATGCGCATCATGCAGGAGGAGATTTTCGGGCCGCTCCTGCCCGTGGTGGCATCCGACACGCTCGACGACCAGATAGACTATGTCCAGGATCACGCCCGCCCGCTGGCGCTCTATCTCTTCACCCATGACGACGGCGCGCAGAAGCGTGTCCTGTATGAGACCCATGCGGGCGGCGTCACGACCAACGACACGATGTGGCACATTGCGCAGTCCGAGCTGCCCTTCGGCGGCGTGGGCCCATCCGGCATGGGCGCCTATCAGGGCGAGAAGGGGTTTGAGACATTCTCCCACATGAAGAGCGTCTTCCACCCCGGGACCAAGGGCATCCTCGCCAATATGAAGGCCAAGATGATGGCACCCCTGCTCGCGCCCTATGACGAGAAGTCCGAAAAGCTGCTCGCCATGGCCAAGAAACAGGCGGGCGCGGCGCAATAATGGCCGAGCGCGCCTATGACTACATCATCGTCGGCGCGGGCAGCGCCGGCGCGACCATCGCCAATCGCCTGTCCGCGGACCCCGACGTGTCCGTTCTGCTGCTCGAAGCGGGCGGCACGCACAAGCACTGGTCCGTGCGCATCCCCGGCGCGGCGGTGGCGAACATCGTGCTCAAGGCGCGCAACTGGGCCTTCGAGACCACGCCGCAGGATGAGCTCGGCGGGCGCAAAGGCTACCAGCCGCGCGGCAAGATGCTGGGCGGCAGCTCCGGTGCCAATGCGATGATCTATATTCGCGGCACGCGGTACGATTACGACAACTGGGCCGCCATGGGCGCGGATGGCTGGTCCTATGACGAGGTGCTGCCCTATTTCCGCAAGAGCGAGCACCGCGAGGCGGGCGCGAACGACTATCACGGCGAGGGCGGCGAACTGAACGTCGCGCCGATCAACAGCCCGGCGGAGATCAACGACGTCTTCATCGAAGCGGCAAAGCAGCTCCAGCTCCCCATCACGGACGACTTCAACGGCGAGAGCCAGGAAGGCGTCGGCATGTATGAGGTCACGCAAAAGGACGGCGAGCGCTGGAGCACGGCCCGCGCCTTTCTCGACCCCGTCATGGACCGCCCCAACCTGACCGTTGTCGAGCACGCCCTGACCGAAAAGATACTGGTCGAGGACGGCCGCGCCACGGGTGTGCGCTACCGCGTGACCAAGGGCGCGAAAGCCACCCATGAGGTCAGCGCCGACCGCGAGGTGATCGTGTCGGCCGGAGCCTTCGGCTCGCCGCAACTGCTTCTGCTGTCCGGCATCGGCGCATCGGCCGACCTCGCCCCGCACGGCATCGAACAGGTCGCCAAGCTCCCCGGCGTGGGCGAGAACCTGCAGGACCACATCGACGTCACGCTCTGCTACAAATCCAAGATGCGCGACCTGCTCGGCGTGTCCATCCCCGGAGCCTTTCGGCAGATCGGCGAGATGTTCCGCTATAAGCGCGAGCGCAAGGGCCTCTGGACCACCAACTATGCGGAGAGCGGAGGCTTTCTCTACACCGATCGCTCGGAGCCCTCGCCCGACATCCAGCTGCACATGGTTCGCGCCATCGTGGACGACCATGGCCGCAAGCAGCATCTGGGTCATGGCTATTCCGTCCATGTCTGCGTGCTGCGGCCCAAGTCCAAGGGCACGGTGAAGCTCGCCAGCGCGGACCCGGCGGACGCGCCCGCCATCGACCCGCGCTACCTCTCTGACCCGCGCGACATGAACACGCTGGTCCGCGGCGTCCGCCTGCTGCAGCGCATATTGCGCGCGCCCGCCTTCGACGAGGCCAACCAGAAGGCGCTCTACGCGGCCGACAGCGACGACGAGGCCGAGATCATCGCCGACATCCGCGCCCGCGCCGACACGGTCTATCACCCCGTCGGCACCTGC